>NZ_JBICII010000112.1:0-144364 GCF_043101865.1 Pseudomonas sp. zjy_15 | reverse complement strand
TGATTTTCCTTTCACCCGGCCACTGCCTGGTACTTTGCCTTGTCCTGGCGGTCTACCTCTGGCCATGTCAGTCATCCCCCAAGGTCACGGTCACGGCCTTGAGGTCGCCGTCCTCGGTGTAGGCGAAGCGTACAGTGGCTGGCGGTGCCTGTTCTGGCCGTGGCTGCTCGGCCAGCCACAGGTTGAGCGTGGTGGCCAGGGCGCGGGCGGCCGCCACAGGGTCTTCATTTTCATCGAAGGTCACGGTGGCCATGGCTCACACCTCGGGATCGCTGCCGTAAAGCTTGCGGGGTCGGTTCAGCACAGCCGGTGCCACCGGCAAGCCGTTGTACGACACCTCGCTGGCCTGCTTTTCGTCGACGAAGCCCACCAGTTGGCCAGCAGCGTCACGTTGCAGTAGGAAGCGCTGGCCGTTGATGACCATCGCCCTTGCCACGCCAGTGCCGTCTCGCTGTACCGTACCCTGCATGGCCTTGGGCGCCCGCGTCTGTGGTATCGGCGGAATCTGCTCGAAGCTGGTATAGGTCGGCTGCGGTCGGCTGATTTCCAGCTGCCTGCGCTGTTCTGCAAGGGCCGCCTGTACCCGTTCTTCCACCGCCTGCTCAATCACCGCTTCGATGGCACCACCAATACCTGAGGGAACTTCGGGCGCGGGTGCCTGTTGCTGTTCTCGCCGCTCAACTTGCTTGGCGATCAATTGCAGTCGCGGGGTGGTCATTTCAGTTTCTCCAACAAGCGCTCTAACTTCAATTGCTCGCCGCCGTGCAGTCCTACACCCGATGCCTTGGCAATCAAGTCATCCAGTTTGCGCAGCGATACTTCATCACTGCCGGTCAGGACAAGTTTATCGCGAGCTTCCGTTGCTGCCTGAATCAGGGAGTGCCCCGTGTGGATATAATCAGACATGCTATTTCCCCTTGTTACGTTTCTGCCGTTTGAGCCACTTCGCTCTCTCACGGGCAAGCTGGCTGTCGATACGTTTGGTCTTGGTGTATTTCACGATTTAACCCCCGTCTCGCATGCGAAGTAGCTCACGATATCGAGCCTGTAACCTATCGTCCGCCAACCACTGTTTACGATTAGTGCGCATCACCTGCTCGCATTGGGCAATTTCGGATGCAAGGCCGCCGCCGGCTGGAATCGAGTGGACACCAATAGCTTGCTTATAAAGACCAAGAATTATGGGAGCGGTGTTGAGGGCCTTGATCCAGCCAGTGGTGTAAACGTCCAATGCCCGCTGCTCATTCAACGGCAGGGATTGAAAATAAGCATCCACCATCTTGATGTTGGCCTGGTAACTTTGACCCCAGAGCTTCTCAAGGTAGACGTATGTATTGATTTTAGCCGCGTCGTTCGCCTTCACCACCGCTTCGAACTGGGCGTCGTTAAGACTATCGGTCGGGTCGGAAGAAGGTGCGCGTCCTTGCGCAGGGGTGTCGCCAACCGGGGTTTGTGCTCGTTGTGCCAACTTCCTACCAGCTTCGGATACCCACCAACAGGCATCCTGCACAAACTTGGCGCTGAAGCCATTGTCATGCGCATAGTTGGCGAAGGCTTGGAAGAGGGGATCATTGACGTGTTCGAATAAGTTGTAGCGGTGATGCGGCTTCTGCTTGGCGGGCGGATTTGTGATCGCATCTAAAAACCACTTCACCGCCTTTTGTGGATGGGTGATGTTGTGCCCGAGTTTTAAAAAATCCGCGCAGAAAACCGCCCCCAACTGATTATATGCTTGTGTGACTTGTGCAAGTGTGACACCGGGTGGCAAGGGCTGGCCAAAAACCATTTGCCCGCCACCGGCATAATTGCGTGTGGACTCGTGCAGCAGATCGAGTTCAGTGCCACCGAAGTCGGGGGTCGGTGCGGGTGCAAGGGGCTGGCTATAAGGCTGAAGATCGCCAGCGCCGTACAGGTCGCCAGGGTCGTATAATTCGTTACTCATGACTCGCACCCAAAGTCTCGAAGAAGTGCGTCAGCGCCTTCTGCGAGGTAGGCTTCCACATCACGGAAAGATTCTTCGCACATAAACAGTCCAGCCCGGCGCATGATTAATTGGATCATGTGATTCTTGCCGTGGAAGCTCATGTTAGGTTCCGCGATAAGACCGTTAATAGCTTCGTCAATTTTATTTACGAACATGACGACGGCCTCAACAAGCAGATAGGATTTTAGGGTGTGTTTATAGGTCGGCAATGGAAGTTTCATATCATTTACCTTCCGCAATAAGTTTGAGGCGTTGCCAATACAAAGAGCAGCGTGGGTGCACTCGCTCGCTCTGGATCGGGATACCCACCGGACTTTTGGCTACTGTCAGTTCTATCGGTGCGAAACTGTTCTCTACAAGGCCACAGAAGGCGCAGGCTTCGCGGCTGTTTATAAGTCGGCGCGTGACCAATATTTGTGCATCTTTCGCACTATCTGGAAGAGCGGTGCAAATTAAAACGTAGTGACCGGTAGTGTGGCGGTAGAGGATGGTTTCCCAGTTCAGATTCAGTTCGCGCTGGGTTGCTTCGCGACGCAAGATATTGGAAATAGCAGCCTTATCGACTGTTACACCACGCCAAGCTAGACCGATAAGTTGATCGAACGGTCGGCGTATCGCTTGAACTTCGCGGGCCAGGCGCTGCATGGCGCGCAGGATTTCTTGAGTATCCATATTAGGAGGCCTTGAACGCCGGATGCGACTTAAGTTGCTCGATGCACTTTTCCTTGTTGGTGGCGCCTTGAACAATAAGCACCGAGTCAGAGAGTCGACGTGCGCAATATCCGTCCATCTGGCTGTAAAAGATTTCGAAGTTGATCAGGGCTTCGCTGCCATCGCTGATAATGCCCGGCAGTTTCTTGTAGTCCAGCAGCACCGTAGACACAAAGGATTGGCTGGCTTCCATGACCAACACATTGGCGATAGCCGATCTGTCATCCCACACGATAGTGATATGCGCCAGCGGTTGCAAACGGTGCGCGACGGACAACCAGTATCCAGGCTCAGTCAGCATCTTAGGGTCAGTGTCACGATCTACGACGGCGCAGTACCGGACAATCCTGTAATCCTCGAAACTCAAGCGATCTGGGGCCAACGGCTTGATCTTTTGGTTGGGGGTTTCAGTGGCTACTTCCGGTGAAATCTCGGCCTTGGTGGGCATTTGTGCATACTCCCAGTTGATTTAACTTGAGTATGTTCTTAATGCCGTGCGGGGCAATAGTTGGCGGGTAACAGCGATGCAACTTCTGGTCAGAAGTAGTATCCGTGTTTAATCAGGATTGCCGTTATTGTGTCCCGTGTCGGTGGCCTCTCGAACTTGTACCGAGGCTGATTTACACCAGTGCCAGGGGTGCCGTCGTCTTTGAAACGAATCAAGTGATTCCGGACTTTGGTGGCGCGGAAGCAGGGCGAAACTCCCTTGATGGCAGTGAGTAACGTTGCATTGCCCAAGGCTTGCAGCACCAGGGCTTCGATATCCGCGCTACGACACTGGCGAGCGTGGGCATCGTCCGGTGTCAGGCGTGCCACTTCAGCCTCAAGGCGTTGTATTTCGGCCTCCAGCGCCTGATACCGGTCAAGGTACTCCAGCACAGCCGTGGCTTCGGCAGGCGGCATGTAGGTCGTGATAGCGACGTTGGTGGCGTGGGTGCTACCCGCCGTGGTATCCAGATATTTCACAGTTGAATCCCCCGCACAGCCTGGCGGAAGCCATTGAAGACTTTATGACCCCGAGGCTTCCAGGGCGTGTCGCGGTATTCCGGCCATGCAGTGTCGAGCAAGGTAACCAATCGCGTCGTTTTCATCAGTCGAATCCTCCAAGCGGCCTTCACCAACGCCGCCTCATCGGGTGACAACCAGAACTTCACCTCAAATATGCCCGCAGCGGGCCGCCGCCTGCGCCCACGGCGCGTTTTCGTTCTTTTCCGTCCACACACCCACAGGGGCTATCTGTCGCTTCACAGCGGGGCTCTTTTTGGTCTTCCCGGAAAGCTGCGGCTATCCTCGACAAACGGCCACAAGGGGCCGGAAACCCACTCCCGGTGGTAGATTTCCCGTGGTAAGTCCTTTCCTCACTTACCAACTACTTGATTAATAAGTCCTTTTTGTTCTGATGTTGAGTCTTTACCAGACGGTGAATTCACTATCCTGGCCGCCTTGCCACGTCGGCAGCTTGCTTTGGTGGTCAAACCACAACGATGGGTTTTTGCTCCACCTATCACCGAGGGCTGCCCAGCCGTAAGCTGGCACCGGTGCTGATCAATTACTGTCCCCGCCGGTTTTCTAATTGTGTGCCTACGCCATACAGTTTCGTTAGAGCAAACTTTGTTTGCGCACTAAACGAATTATCATTTCCACCACTGTCTCGCCTGGGAGCAGCGCCGCTTTCACAGCAGCCGCCTGTTCGGGATCGACCCACAGGGTCAGCGCCACCCACCCCTCGGCACGTCTTCGCGCTCGCAGTGCACGCATCCGGGATGCCATCGCGGTTCGCGGTTTCGGCGCGGCCAACACCCACCCCATAGAGAGCAGTCGCTCAATCTCCACAGGGTTGGCAATCGTCCTGGCGTGCGATGGGTGCACCATCATTTTCGGTCTCATTTTCACCTGCCTCCGATCAGGTTTGAGCCTCCAAACCTGATCTAACCAGCGTGCTAGAGCGGTCACGGTAAAAATGCCGCGCCGCCGCCAAACCTGTTCAAACCTGATCCACAGGCTCTAGGACGGGCCTTTCAGGAGAACAGGTTTCAGGTTTAACCCCTAAGTAAGCGAGTGCGCTAACCTGAGTGCGCACACTCACTCCACTTACTGTCCATCAGGTTTAACCGCTCAAACCTGATAAACCTGATCCACTAAAACCATTGTTCTAGAGCCTGTGGATCAGGTTTGAACCGTCAAACCTGATCAAACCTGCTCTGTCAGATACCACGTTTCCGCCGTGCCCTTGCCGCCTTGGCAGGAAACCTGCCTGGTTGTGATGTGACCGGCGCTCTTCAGCATCTCAAGCATCACCCGCACAAGGTCTTGCTTGACGCCGTGCTTCTTGGATGCGGCGCGGATTTTCGTGTAGGACATTCCCTCGGCAGGCACGTTGTCGCGCAGCCACTCCAGCAACCGGTCGCTGTGTGCTTGCTTCTCGTCCGGCCCGGTCACGCGCTCCATATGACCATCCGGCATGACCGCCAGATAGACTGGCTCCTTCATCTTGTCGCCATAGTTGGCTTTGACGTGGTGGTAGGCGAGCACCGGTCTGCCCGTGACCACAGCGGCATTGCCGAAGCCGATACACTTCTTGCGCACATCCTCGACCGGCACATCGACCAGCACCACCATCGTGCGCATCGCGCCGGTAAAGGAGCCGCCTCCACGCCCGACATAGGCATCCACGACCTTGTTGCGCGCCGCATCTTTCGACACATGGCGAACCGTTATGACTGCCGCGCCCGTGGCCTTCGTGATCAACTTCACCGCCTTGGCAAGCTGCGCCAGGTCCTCGTTAAGCTCGTCGCCGCCATGCATCAGAGCTGCCGTTTCCAGCATCACCAGCATCGCGCCCTGGCAGCGTTCGGCGATCAGTTCGATAACCTCATCCCGCACGCTACAAACACCGAACGCCTTCGCCGTGAGCATCAAGTCGATTTCATCGCAGCCGAGCACCACAAGGTTCTCAGCAATCGCCCGTTTGGCCTTGGCGCGCTCCAGTGGGTCGGCAATGGCGCGCAGCCAGGTTTTCACCCGACGAATGATCTGTGGGCGTGGGTCCTCCCAGGAAGCGAAAACCGCCTTGCCTTGTGTGACGCTAAGCCCCTGCCAGTCGCGCCCGGTGGCGACGCAACAACACTGCTCGGCCCCGTTTATGCTCTTGCCGATGCCGTGGGCACCAGAGAATTCCCCTGGCACGCCCAGTGGGTAAATGGGCTCGATGACGTACTGTTGCGATGGGTCTTCCGCGTCCAGCTCGTCAAGCGTGGTCGCCTTGGCGTCGAAGCGAATAGCAGCCTGTGCCTTTTCGCTTGGCACGGGTATACCCGCGAACGCCCGGATGGTTACAGCGTCGGGCTGTGCCCAGGCCGAGTTATAGGGTGCCAGCCGGGCCAAGATGCCCTGCCAGGACTTCGCCCACGCCTTCTCCAGCTCTTTCAGAGCGAACTCGGCGGGATCGTGAGGATGCTTGCTGGTGCAGTAATCAACTAGTCCCGGCTCTTTATGCAGCGTGGCCAGCACATCGTCGCACGGATGGCCGTCGTCCAGCAGGCCACGCAGCAGGGGCATCATTGCATCCGAGCGCTTGCCCTTCGACAAGGTGCCTGCCACAAGCGCGGCTTGATCGTCCGGCAAGCCGTAATCGTCCAGGCAGATAGGCGTGCCGATGTTGGTAGGCGGCATGACTGCCTTGACTTCTTCGGCTACGGCCGGCAGGAAGTCGAAGGCATCCAGGCCTACGGTCTGGGCGTTCTGCTGGATCAGGGTCGCGGGTACGGCTACGCGGCCCTTGGCAAGCTTCGTTGCAGTCGGCAGGTTGATCGTGCCGGGCAGCCTCATGATGCGGTCGAGGTTATGGCAAGCATCGCCGCCCAAGGCTTGTGCCAGGCGCTTGTTCACATCCTCCAGCTCAGCGGTATTGCCGTCATGCAGGATAGGCTCCTGGCGCTTCCAGAAGACGCCCAGACCGTTACCAGAGTCGATCAAGGTACTGGGCTCAATGGAGAGGCCCGTCACAGCCTTACGGTGACGCTTCTTGGCCGCGTCCGGTGTTTCGCCATCGGCCGGGTCCAGGTCAACGTGGTGATAGGCCAGCGCCGCGATATCGGCCTTCGTAGCCTTCTTGCCGATGGCGCGGCGCAACGGGTTTACGGCGAAGTACAGATTCGCCTTGCCATTGTGCTGCGCGATGAAAGGGGTCAGGTCGTCGATCTGGTCAGGGTGCACAGCCATCGCTGTGATAGGCCCATCAGGCGTGATGGCCACGGCTTGGAAGTACCATGTCGGCATCCAGCCGTCGCAGTGCCACTTCGAGAATTCGATAGCTTGCTCACGATTCCTTTTGGCGCTAGGCTTGGTTGTACGCGTATTTCCCTTTGCCTTCTCCGCCGTTGGCGCGGCGGGAGGCCTCTTCTTGGTATCCATACCGCCCCCTTAGATCAATGCTTTCGCGGCTTGGCGCTTGGCTTGGCGCCCTGAAACAGCCTTGATGGCGTTGCCGTCGATTGTCGTCTTGACGGTGAACGAGGCGAGCAGGGCGCGCACGTCACCCACGCGCCAGCCGACCATGCGCGGTCCGATCTGTACGGGTTTGGGAATGGTTCCAGCCCGGACGCCATCCCACAGCGAGGTGTGCGAATAGCCGGTCAGTGCCAGGACCACAGGCTCACGGATGACGGCGGAATCGGGAAGGGTGTCGAACGGAATATTTTGAGCGGCCATAAAAAGCTCCGACAGCGAAAGAATGATCCGGCCTATGGCCGTCCGTTTCGCAAATCGAAGCTTCTGTCGAGTCTCCAGCTACCCCGCGCCATTACGCGCTACTACCTGATACCTGTTACCTGTTTCCTTGGGCCGCATGCGTACAAAGGCTGGAGTGCACAGACGCATGCGTTGCGATACCCGGTGTTGCGCCTCCACCATACTACTATCGCGTACTAGGTCAACTGGTCTTCGCCATTCCTTCTAGGTGACTTGCCCACCAGGCCATGATTTTCCGACGTTCGGCCAGGTACGTCGCTTTGTTATATTTCCCTCTTGTGCCGCCGATGACATGCGCCAGCTGGGCTTCGATGGCGTCAGATTCAAACAGCTGCTTGTCATCATCGCCGCGTGCCTCGTTGAGCGCCGTGCTGGCGATATGACGGAATCCATGCACCGTCTGTTTCTTTGCGTAGCCTAGGAGCTTTAAGGCGTTGAGCAGTGTGCTATTCGTGATGCCTTTCTTCCCTCCACGACCCGGCAAAATCAGTTTGCTCTCGGGGTTCATGGCTTTGAGTTCTACAAGGATGTTTATGACCTGTGGCGCCAATGGCACTAAAAGCGCTCTTTCCATTTTCATGCGCTCGGCCGGTATCTCCCACAAGGCGTTATCAAAATCGAATTCCGACCATTCAGCCTGAAGCAGTTCATTGGCGCGCACGAAAGTCAGCGCTATTAGTTGCAGCGCCAGCATGGTTTGGCGGTTGCCGATGCTTTCATAAGTGGCGATCTTTCTTATCAGGGCGGGGAATTCTTTGGGGCCTACGTGTGCCTGATTTTTCGCCTTGTGCACCTTCAATGCCCCTTCACGGCCCACGGCCACATTCTGCCCAAGGCGCCCGCTGTTTATGGCGTAGTCGAGGACGGCGCGTATGTTGGCCAAGACCCGATACGCCACCTGGGTGAACCCGGCGGCCTGGACTTTGCGCAGTGCCTCAAGAACGTCTGACGCTTCGATGGCCGTCACCGGCATCTTGCCGAGGACTGGGAAGGCGTACGCTTCCAGGCGCGCCCACATGCCCGTGGCGTACCCCTCGCCCCACCCCGGTGACTGGGCATCGTGCCATTCGCGGGCGATGGCTTCGAAGGAGTCGGCACGGGCTTGCTTCTCGACGACCTTCTGTTTCTTCTTCGCCTGTGCCGGGTCGGTGCCTTTCTTGAGCAGCTCGCGCTGGACCTTGGCTGCTTCGCGGGCCTGGGCCAGGCTGACCTTCGGGTACGCCCCCAGCGCCATGCCGCGTTCCTTACCGTCGAGGTAATAGCGCAAGCGCCACCACTTGCCGCCAGGCCTACCGTTTTTGTCATCCGCCATGCACCACAGATAGAGGCCATCCCCGTCGTGGTACTTCTTGATTTTCTTACCGGGTGGGCAGGTAGCGTTCTTGATTTGCACGTCTGTGAGCGGGCTCATGGCGGCGACCTCCAGTGGTAGATTTGCTTTTTTCTACCACGGTTTCCTGTCGGCTACCACTGTACTTAGCCGTACTACCACGCCACACAAAAAAGGCCAAAACCTGCGTTTTTGCTAGGTTTCAGCCTTTTATTTCAAGCGCTTAGGTTGTTTTCTGTAGTCACATGCAGACTGACGATTTGGATTCAAGCAGTGGGTTGGGCATCGCGCAAGTGCCGTTCGGTAAGTAATGTGACTTTTGTCGCTGAGCGGTCGTATGACGAGCCGGGCTGTCTGTTGCGGCCTAGACAGTGGCTATCTCATTGGCCGTCAGTTCACGGTACTCTCCCGGCGCCAACCCCGGATCCAGCCGGATCGCCCCCATGCTTTCCCGGTGCAGCCCCACCACTTTGTTGTTGAAATGCCCGAACATGCGCTTGACCTGGTGATAGCGCCCTTCGACGATCGCCAGCCGGGCCTGATGGGGGCCGAGGATATCCAGCTGGGCAGGCTGGGTGGTGAGGTCTTCGAAGGCGAAATAGAAACCCTCGCGAAACTTGGCCACATAGTGCTCGCCAATCTCGTCCTCGGTGTCCACCAGATAATGCTTGGGCAGTTTGGTGGCAGGCTGGGTCAGGCGCCGTGACCACTGGCCATCGTTGGTCAGGATCATCAGCCCGGTGGTGTTGAAGTCCAGGCGCCCGGCGATGTGCAGGTCATCTCGCAACGCCGTTGGCAGCAGGTCGAGAACGGTACGGTGTTGCGGGTCGTGGGTGGCGCTTACGCAGCCAGTGGGCTTGTACAGCATCAGGTAGCGGGCCGGGCGGCCGGCCTGCAGCAGTTGCTCGTCCAGCTCTACGCGGCTGAATTCACGTACTTCGGTCAGCGGGTCGCTGACGATCTGGCCGTCCACCCGCACGCGGCGTTGCGCCAGCATCAGGCGAACTTGCTGGCGGTTGTAGCTGGGCAGGTTGGCGAGGAAACGGTCAAGGCGCATGGTAACGATCAGTGGGCAGCGGATGGACGGAGCTGTTCTTCAACGGCGGCGCAGCGCGGGCACAGACAGGCCTTGTTGCGCAGCTCGGCGGGCAGCGCCTGGAGCACGGCCGGGTCGATGGTCACGCTGTAGCACCAACAAGCCTGGGTGGCACGGCGTGGGTCGGCCAGGCTGCACTGGTTGAGGGCACCGCAAGCGGGGCAATGTTGCTTGTCATTCATGGCGGGTTTCACTGCAGACGCGGTTGCGGCCAGCCTGCTTGGCACGATAAAGCGCGCGGTCGGCGCGGGTCAGCAGGGCGTGCAGGGTATCCCCCGGTTGCAGGCTGCTCAGGCCGATGCTGGTGGTCAGCCGCAGCGGCTGGTTGTCGTAACTGAAGGTCAGCTGCTCGGTGCGTCGGCGGATCTTTTCCGCCACCTCGATGGCCTGGCGGCTTTCAGCTTCGCGCAGTAGCACGATGAATTCCTCACCGCCCCAGCGGCACAGTATATCTGACTGACGCAGGCTGCCTTGCAGCACATTGGCGAATTGGCGTAGCACTTCGTCACCTGCCAGGTGGCCGTGGGTGTCGTTCAGCGCCTTGAAATGGTCCAGATCGATCAGCAAGGCCACCAGTGGGCTACTGTCGCGCCGGGCTTCGCGCAACGCCTGGGCGGCGAGCAGGTCGAAGCTGCGCCGGTTGTGCAAGCCGGTGAGGCTGTCGAGCGTGGCCAAGGCTTCGGTGCTGGCCTGGTGGCGGCGGACCATGGCATGCACCAGTGCCAGCACCACCAGGGTGATCATCGTACAGATCGCCAGGTTCAGGTACAGGGCCTGGCGAATGCGGTCGAGGACGCCGGTTTCGCGTTTGTCCACCAGCAGGTACCAGTTCAGTTCGGGGAGGTGACGCACGTTGAGAAAGTGGCTGTGGTTTTCGCTGTCATGGTACTCGTGGCTGCCTTCGCCTGGCACCCACTGCTCGGCCAGCAGGGCCTTCAGCTCAGGGTTTTCCTTAAGTGGCTGGCCGACTTGCAAGCCATGCGGGCCGCCCCCGGAGCCGGTCAACAGCACCTTGCCTTTGGCATCCGTGAATAGCACCGCGCGCTGGTAGCGGCGTTGGTACTGATCGATCAGCTCGACCACCGACGATACGCTCAGGCCTACGCCTGCCGCACCGATGAAGCGCTGCTGGTAGTCGTGCACCTGGTAGTTGATGAACACAGTCAGGCTGTCCTGGTTGGCCATGTCCAGGTCGACGTTGATCTCATAAGGGGCCTTGAGTTCACGCAGACGGAAATACCAGGCATCACGCCAGGTGCCCGGTTCGACATGCTTGAGCACACCTTTGGCCTGGTAGTAGGTCAGCGTGCGATCGGACACGAAAAAGGACGTGAATATGTCCTGCTTGCCCATGACCTCGCCCAGGTAGCGCGTCATGCGTTCGGTATCCTGCTCGCCGGACAGCACCCAGTCGCGCAGGAAGGTGTCCTGGGCCATCATCGAAGCGATCAGCACCGGGCGGATCAGGTCTTTCTGGATTTCCGAGTAGACAGTGTCGGAGGTCAGCGGCAATTCGGTATTGATGATGCTGTCGCGGATGGCGCTGCGCGAGGAGAAGTAACTGAGCAGCGAAGTGGCCAGGAAGCCGCAGGCCAGTAACACGAGCAGGGTAACGATCAGCGAGCGCTGCGAGAACAGAGCGGAACGTAAGGGCATGATCTTCCCGTGATGTGTGCCGAGCCGCTTATTCTATTGAGATGGCGGGCAAATGACTGCAAGTTTTTCAGGGTTATTTCACCTGTATCAAGTTATTGCAGGAATGGCACTGCACCTGCGCGCCACTGTCTTATTCAGTGTCGATCTACACATCTTGCATCGATGCTCGCCAGCGCCGCTGTTCGGGCACTCCAGCGGTCCAGGAGGCCGCCATGTCCTATCGAATCCTGTTGATCACCCTGCTGGGGCTGATGACTTCGGCCTGTGCCCCGTACCATGACCGCGGAGGCTATTACCGTTCGGACTACTATTCTACCGACCGCTATGTGGCGCCGGGGTATTACCGCCATGACCGGTACTATGTGGCGCCTGCGCCGCGCTACTACTATCAGCCTGCTCCCCGCTACTACAATCGGTCGGCCCCTGTGCCCCATTACCGGCCCTATTCGCGGCCGGGGATGAACCAGTGGCATGGCAACCCGCGCCATGACTATGGCAATCGCCAGCGGCAAGACTACCGGCAGGACCGGGATCGCCATGACTATCGCAATGGCAGCCAGCGTTACCGGCAGGGCGATCGGCACTCCAATCGGCAGGTGGACGACCGCGGTCGCTGGGACGGGCGGCGCGGGCAGGGGCGAGGAGGAAACTGGCAGCGCTAGCTGAGCGGAGGCGGGGGCTGAAAAGAAGCCCCCGGATCAGCAAGCTAACCCACATCCGCCAATGGGTGCCGCCCTTCCCACGTCTTGGCAAAATGCGCCTCGACTACCGCCGCCGGCACTTGCGCCACATCAGGCCAGTGCCAGCGCGGCTGGTTGTCTTTGTCCTGCAGGCGAGCGCGCACGCCTTCACTGAATTCAGGGTGGCGGCAACAGTTCAAGCTCATGCTGTATTCCATCTGGAACACTTGCGCCAACGACAGGTACCGCGCCCGGCGGATCTGCTCCCAGACCAGATGCGCCGTCAGCGGGCAACCCTCGTGCAGGCGTTGGCCGGCATCTGCCAGCAATGGGTCGTCATGCCGCTTGAGCCTTTCCAGTGCGCGCCAGGCTGAGGCAGCATCAGCCACGTCGAGTAACTGATCGATCTCATGCCGTCGCGGCAGCCACTGGGCATCCGGCAGCTCGGCCCAGGCACGATGCTGTTCGGCCTTGAGCAGGCTGTTCAGTTGTATGGCAGTCTGCTCCTGCCAGTTGAGTTGCAGTAACTCCTCGATCAAGGCCTCTTGCTGGTGCTCGCCCAGGAAACGGTCAGCCAGGCCCAGGTCAAGGGCATCGCGGGCGTTGATTGGCGCACCTGTCAGGCCGAAGAACAAACCCAGCTTGCCCGGCAGCCGGGCCAGGAACCAACTGGCGCCTACGTCAGGGTACAGGCCGATGCTGATTTCCGGCATGGCCAGCCGGCTGCTGGGGGTCACGATGCGTACATTGGCGCCTTGCAGCAGCCCCATGCCGCCACCCAGCACATGCCCATGCCCCCAGCACAGTAACGGCTTGGGGTAGGTGTGCAGGGCAAAGTCCAGGCGGTATTCGGCGGCGAAGAAGGAGGCCGCCAGCGGCGGAACGCTACCGGGGTGGTCGCGGCAGGCTTGCGCCAGCGCACGTACATCGCCGCCTGCGCAAAAGGCTTTTGCCCCGTTGCCGCGCAGCAGCACGCAGACGATACCCGGGTCGCGGGCCCAGGCATGCAGCTGTTCGCCCAGCACCTCGATCATCGGCAGGTTCAGGGCATTGAGCGCCTTGGGCGCATCCAGTGTGGCGATGCCGATGCGGGCGCCATCGACGCCGGTGAGTACCTCGCAGTGAATGGTCATGGACTACCTCTCGCAAGTCATCGCTCAAGTATGGCTTGCCTGGCCGATCATGCCGGTCGTCGGTCGGATCGTTTGACAAGCGCGAAGGGCTTACCTAGTGTCGCGCCATTGTTTATGGAAGGCCCCATGACTGACGACGATCGCATCAAACTCGAACCCAGCTGGAAGGCCGCATTGCGCGGTGAATTCGACCAGCCTTACATGCATCAACTGCGCGAGTTCCTGCGTGGCGAGTACGCTGCCGGCAAGGAGATCTACCCGCCAGGGCCGCTGATCTTCAATGCGCTCAACTCGACGCCGCTGGACCAGGTGAAGGTGGTCATCCTCGGTCAGGACCCGTATCACGGGCCGGGGCAGGCACATGGCTTGTGCTTCTCGGTGCAACCGGGTGTGGCCACACCGCCGTCGCTGGTCAATATCTACAAGGAATTGCAGCGCGACCTGAACATCCCGATCCCCAGCCACGGCTACCTCCAGAGCTGGGCGGAACAAGGCGTTCTATTGCTCAACACGACCATGACCGTCGAGCGCGCCAATGCCGCGTCGCATGCCAAGAAAGGCTGGGAATTGTTTACCGACCGGGTCATCCAGGTGGTCAGTGAGCAATGCCCGAACGTGGTATTCCTGCTATGGGGGGCTCATGCGCAGAGCAAGCAGAAGCTGATCGACGGTACCAAGCACCTGGTATTGAAGTCGGTCCATCCTTCACCGCTGTCGGCGTATCGCGGGTTCATCGGTTGCGGGCATTTCAGTCGTGCCAACAGCTTCCTCGAGCAGCGGGGGCTCGGGCCCATCAACTGGGCACTGCCCCCACTGTGAGAAACCGCGGGTGGGGTACGCAATCGCTCAGGGCGTCATGCTGATGCGCGGCTCGCTGCGCTGGCCAATTGCAATACCCCGCTCATGGTTCTGGCGCACATACTCCACCAAGGCTTCCAGGTCGGAAATGCCGGTGTCCTGACGTCGCCTTCCTTCTTTGAACGTGGCCAAGCCACCGCCACCATCGGCCAGGAACAGGTTGCTGACTACGCGATAATGGGTCAACGGCTCAAGGGGTTTGCCGTGCAGACGTACACTCCCGTCGACCACACGGCTGCCGACAGGCCGTGAACCGTCCCATTCATAATGGAAACCCTTCGATACCTGCAGCGGGTTGAAACTGCCCCTGTTCCATTGAAGGTTGAGCAGTTCGGTAATCTGCCTGCCTGTCAATTCCTGAACTACCAGAGGGTTATTGAACGGTTGTACGGCGAATAATTGTTCGTAGGTCAGGTCGCTATCGGCAGGCTGGATAAGATCACTGCGCAGCCCACCCAGGTTGAGAAAGGCAATCTGTGGCTGAAACGCTTGGGTCATGGCCAATTGGGCATCCGTGACCAGGTTTCCCAAGGTTGTTTCACCGGCGGCATTTTCTTCGCGGTCAAGTTCTGCCGTCGAGATGCGTCCTATGGGTTCGAGCAGTTTTTCCCCGGACCGCTGACGCACTTCCTCCAGCAAACTCGTCAACTTGGCATTTGGCAGGTAGTTCTGTGGGTCAGCAGGAATATTACGGGCGGTGATGTTCGTGACGTGATGGGTGCCTGGCGTCACCTGCAACTTCAACTGAGTCAGGAAGTGGCCGTACTTGCCAGCCTGAGTGATGCTCAGGTCACCCACCTTGCATTGATAGCTGGCATGCGAGTGACCGCTGATGACGGCATCTACCGCAGGATCCAGCCGCTTCGCCACGTCGACGATCGCACCACCTAGCTGGCTGCAATCCTGTGTGTCGAACGGCTCGGCGGTATCCCCTCCTTGGTGCATGACCGCAATGATTGCATTGACACCTTTGGCTTTGAGCTCCGGAATCACGTCATTGATGGCTTGCGCTTCATCTGTGGCTTTGAGCCCTGCGAATGCTCTGGCCGAAACCACTTTTTCCATGTTGCGCGGTACTGCACCGACGAACGCTATCTTGACCCCTTTTACCTGCTCAATGTGATAGGCCGGTAGCAAGCGCTTGCCCGTAGTGGTATCGATCAGGTTGGACGCTATGTAAGGGAAGCCACTTCCTGGATAGTTGCCGCGAAACTTGCATGCCTTTTCAGGGCGCGTTGACTCGCATCCTCCGTGGATCTGTCGAAGAAACTCGGCCTTGCCTGCATCCAGTTCGTGGTTCCCGGATGCGCTGACGATCATGCCCATCGCGTTCAAGGCCTCAAGCACAGGCTCGTCAGCCCAGAGCGCAGAAATGGCGGGGCTGCCCCCTATCAAGTCGCCAGCGCCGATGAACAGCAGATCGGGGTCCTGCGTTCGCAGTTCATCGAGCATGGCGCCGAGTGTGGCGATGCCGCCGTAGGTCAGGCGGGTAGCGCCTTGCGCGCCGGCGTAGTCTTGGGGGTTGGGTTCCAGGTAGCCGTGAAGATCATTGATAGCCACGACGTTGATCTGGACGGGGGCAGGTGACTCTGCGGCAAGACTGACTGCGCTGATGGCAAGGCATGCCCAGGCAATAGCCGAGCGACAGTTGCAAGAAAGACGGACTTTCATCATTACCTCTTGAATGCCGGGAAGTGTGGGTTTGCTGCCGATCAGGGCAGCAATCCGACTCTATTCACCCGGGCATTGGGCAAGTGGTAACTATCTATCTTCAGGGAGCTTGCAGCTTGAATGCCTGTTGTCCCACCACCGGAAAAGCGGTTCTGCGAGAAACAACACCAAAATCAGGCGCATCACCTGCAGCGCCGTCACCAGCGGCACCGACAATTGCAACGTTTCGGCCGTGAGGCTCATTTCGGCGATCCCGCCAGGCATCATCCCCAGTGTCAGTGAGCGCAAGTCCAGTGCAGTCATCATGCTCAGCAGCCACGCGGCACTGGCGGCAATCGCCATGCACAATGCCGTAGCCATCAAGGTGCGCCCCAGGAACGACGGTGCGCGGCGGAAGAACGCGCGGTTGAAGTGGCAGGCCAGGCCGCTGCCGATGAGCCACTGGCCGATCTGGCTGGCGCCATTGGGCAGGGCGATCTGCAGGTTGCCGGCCAGGCTGACCGTAGCCGCTACCAGCAATGGCCCGAACAGCCATGGGTTGGGCTGGCGCAAGCGCTGCCAAAGCAAGGCAACGGCAACGCCCAAGGGCGCAATCAGTGCCAGCCAGCCCCAGCTCACGCTACCGGTGTGGTTCAGTGGTACCCCGTCACCCAGCAAGAACTTGAACAGCGCCGGCACGCACAGCACCACTGCCAGCACACGCAAGCTCTGCGCTGCTACCACCTGGCTGAGTACCGCGCCATTGCGCGCCCCAAGGTTGACCATTTCTCCCGAACCGCCTGGCATGCTGGCAAAGAACGCGGTGGCACGGTCTTCGCCGGCTCGCCGCAGCAGCCATACGCTGATCACGCTGGACAGGGTGGTGAACAACGCGCCGAAGAGGATCAGCGCGAAATGGCTGGCCACTTGCTCGATCACCGCTGGCGTGAAGTGCAGGCCAATACCGATGCCGATGATCCACTGCCCGCACTTGCGGCCGTTGGGGATTTCCGAAAGTTGCCAGGGCGTCAGGCAGCGCACCAGGATGATCGCCAGCAATGAACCGACCATCCATGGCAAAGGCCAGCCGACCTTGCTGGCGGCAAAACCGCCAGCAAGGCCGACCAGCCCGGTCGCGACGAACCATGGCAACGACCGATCAGGCATCGGCCAAGGCCCGGCGCTGCAGGCTGCGTTTGCGCCAGATGCGCAGCAGCGGCAGGGCGAGCATTGCCACAACCAGCGCCCAGATGCCCATGCTGATTGGGCTCGACCAGAGGATGCCCAGTTCACCGTTGGAGATCGACAGCGCCCGGCGCAGGTTCTGCTCCATCAGCCCGCCGAGGATGAAGCCCAGCAGAATCGGCGACAGAGGGAAGTCCAGCTTGCGCATGATGTAGCCCATGATGCCGATGCCGACCATGAGGAACAGGTCGAAGGTAGTGGCATGCACGGCGTACACGCCGATCGCGGTGATGATGGCGATCACCGGCACCAGCGCCCAGTTTGGCACGGCGAGGATACGGGTGAAGATGCGGATCATCGGGATGTTGAGGACCACCAGCATGATGTTGGCGACGAACAGCGAGGCAATCAGGCCCCAGACGATATCTGGCTGCTGCTCGAACAGCAGTGGGCCAGGGGTGATGTTGTACAGGGTCAGGGCGCCGATCATCACCGCCGTGGTGCCGGAGCCGGGTACGCCCAAGGTCAGCATCGGTACCAGGGCGCCACAGCAGGACGCACCAATGGCAGTTTCCGGCGCTGCCAGGCCACGGGCATCGCCCTTGCCGAACTTGCCGCTTTCACCCGCCAGGCGCTTCTCGGTCATGTAGGCCACGGCGCTGGCCAGCGTTGCGCCGGCGCCGGGTAGAACACCCATGATGAAACCGAGCAGGCCGCAACGGATGTTGACCAGGAACACCGAGGCCGCTTCCTTGAAGTTGAACAGCATGCGGCCGGTAGCCTTGACTGCCTGGTGACCATGGTGGGTCTTTTCCAGCAGCAGGAGGATTTCGCTGATGGAGAACAGGCCCAGCACGAGCACCACGAACTGAATGCCGTCGGCCAGGTGCACGCTGTCACCGGTGAAACGGTACACGCCGCTGTTGGCGTCGATGCCGACCGCCGACAGGAACAGGCCGATGAGTGCGGCAATGAAGGTTTTCAGTGGTTTGTCACCGGCCATGCCACCCAGCGCGACGATGGCGAACACCATCAGCACAAAGTACTCCGCGGGGCCGAAGGCGATGGCCCATTTCGCCAGCAGCGGGGCGAACAGCACCATGCCGCAGGTGGCGATGAAGGCGCCGATGAACGAACTCCAGGCCGACAGCGACAGGGCAACACCGGCCAGGCCCTGACGGGCCATCGGGTAACCATCGAGGGTGGTCATGACGGTCGAGGCTTCGCCCGGGATGTTCAGCAGGATCGAGCTGATACGCCCGCCATATTCACAGCCCAGGTACACCGCGGCCAGCAGGATCAGCGCCGATTCCGGCGGCAGCCCGAGGGCAAAGGCGATGGGAATCAGCAGGGCTACGCCGTTGATCGGGCCCAGGCCCGGCAGCAGGCCGACCACGGTACCGATCAGGGTGCCGGAGAGGGCGGTGACCAGGTTGTAGGGGGACAGGGCAATGCCGAAGCCCTGGCCCAGGTAGCTCAAGGTATCCATGTGTCAGTTCTCCAGTACGCTCAGCAGGCCAAGGGGCAGGGGCACGTCCATCACGCGGTCGAACAGCCAGTAGAGGAAAATGCTCATGCCGACCACCACGATGGCGCTGCGCAGTCCGCGGCCACCGTACAGCCGGGCCATGGGCAGGCCGACCAGGACAGCGCTGAGGATGAAACCGAGGGCTTCGAAGGTGGCGGCGAAGACGAGCAGCAGGCCGACACAGGCGGTGATCTTGATCAGGGTCTCGCGATCCAGTTCTGGTTCGTCATCCTTGCGCACGATGGGCGTTGGGCGGAACACCAGGTACAGCAGGCCCAGCCCCATCAGGCCGAGCACCAGCAGCGGGTAGGCGCGCGGGCCCACCGGTTCATAGGAAAATGCAGCCTGGTAGGGCCAGGCCATGACGGCCAGGGCGGCACACACCGCCAGCAGGGCCAGTGCGAAAATGCGTTGAAGGATCATTGGGGAATCCTCGTTGGGATTGCTCAAGTGAAATGCAAATCCTGTGGGAGCGGCCTTGTGTCGCGATCGGGCGCGAAGCGGCCGCCAAACCTGCCGATGCGATCTGTCCGAAGCATCGTATCGGCTGTACCAGGGGCCGCTTCGCGCCCGATCGCGACACAAGGCCGCTCCCACAGGGGTGGTGTTACTGGATCAGGCCGAATTCCTTGGCCAGTGCCTTGTAGTCAGCCACTTGCTTCTTCACATAGCCGTCCAGCTCTTCGCCGGTCATGGCGAACGGGAACAGCTCGCGCTGGTCTCGCAGCTTGGCGAAGTCCTCTGAGGCCAGCATCTTGTCGAACGAGGCCTTCCACCAGGCGTAGTCCTCGGCGCTCACCTTTGGCCCCAGGTAGAAACCACGCACCACCGGCCAGACGATGTCGTAGCCCTGCTCCTTGGCCGTCGGGATGTCTTTCATTTCCGGCTCGTCCAGGCGGTTTTCCGAGAACACTGCGAGGAGGCGCATGTTGCCGCTCTGGATGTGCGGCATGGAGTCGGAAATGTCGGTAGAGCCGACCTGGATGTGACCACCCAGCAGTGCCGTGGCGATTTCGCCACCGCCTTCCAGGGCCACGTAGCGCAGGTCGCGCGGGTTGATGCCTGCGGCCTTGGCGATCAACGCGGTCTGCATCCAGTCCTGGCTGCCGACGGTACCGCCGGAACCGATCACGACCTTGCTCGGATCTTTCTTCAGCGCTGCGACCAGGTCATCAAGGGTCTTGTAGGGCGAGTCGCTCTTCACCGCGATGGCACCGTAGCTGGTGCCGACGGCAGCCAGCCATTTCACCGCATTCTCGTCGAAACGGCCGAACTTGCCCTGGGCCAGGTTAAGCAGCGAGCCGCTGGACCAGGCCACCAGCGTGCCGGCGTCTGCCGGGCGCTGGGCGACCACGGCGTTGTAGGCTACCGCGCCGACACCGCCGGGCATGTAGGTGACGCGCATTGGCTTGCTGAGGATCTTTTCTTGCACCAGTGCGCTTTGCACCAGCTTGCAGGTCAGGTCAAAGCCACCACCGGGTGAGGCGGGTGCGATGCATTCGGGGCGTTTCGGTTCTGCAGCGAGGGCGTTGCCGGCCAACAGCAGGCAGCCGGTAGCGAGGACGAGGCGGCGCAGTGAAAAGGTCATCGTCGATCTCCGTGAGCGTTGTTGTTATCGGATTACCGCTATGGGGTTACCACAGCGCCACGCTGTAGCTGACCAACAGCCTCACTTCATCCGCGTCACGGGCGAAGTTGGAGCGGAAGGTAGCGTTGCGCAGGCGCACGGCGACGTTCTTCAACGGGCCGCTTTGTACCACGTACTTCAGTTCGGTGTTGCGTTCCCACTCTTTGCCTTCGCCACCGGCAGCCCGGCTGACGTTGTCACCGCTGACGTAACGGGTCATGAAGGTCAGGCCCGGTACGCCGAGTGCGGCGAAGTTGTAGTCGTAGCGCGCCTGCCAGGAGCGTTCGTCGGCACCGGCGAAGTCGTTGATCTGGACGAAGTTGACCAGGTACGGGTTGGCGCCATCCACATACGGGAAGGCGCTTTCGCCAGACAGCTGCTGCCAGGCAGCGCTGACCTTGTGCCCGCCCAGGGCATAGCTGAGCATGCCGTTGAAGGTGGTGTTGTCGATGTTGCCGGCCTTGGCGGCGCCAGCGTCGTCACTCATGGCAAGGCGCAGGTCGGCACCCAAGGTGCCCGGGCCCCAGGGTTGGGTGGCGACCATGCCGATGAAGTGCTGGCGGTAAATATCGTCGAGCTGGGCGAAGTGGTAGCTGCCGGTGATGCGGTCGGTGAACTGGTAGTCGAGCCCGCCCAGAGCCAGGTTGTCAGCGCTGAAAGTGCCACCGAAGCGGCCGTTCTTGTTGTTCAGCGTCAGGTCTTCCCAGTTGGTGTCGTTGCGGTCCTTGGCTTTGTCTATGCGGCCACCGGTGAAGGTCAGGCCCTTGATCTCCTTGGAGGTGAGCAGGCCACCCTCGAAGGTTTGCGGCAGGATACGCCCATCGTTGGGCTGCAGCGTCGGCAGGTCGGGGATCAGGGAGCCGATCTTGAGTTCAGTCTGGGAGATCTTCACCTTGCCGGTCAGGCCCAGCTTGGAGTACTCGTCGGCAGCCTTGCCGTCATCGTGGGTCGGCAGCAGGCCGCTGTTGGCACGGTCCGGGCTGGAGTCGAGCTTGATGCCGAGCATGCCCAATGCGTCCAGGCCAAAGCCCACGGTGCCATCGGTGTAGCCAGACTCGAAATTGAGCATGAAGCCCTGGGCCCATTCATCGCGCTTGGATTGCTGCGCGCTGGTGCCGTCGCGGAAGTCGCGATTGAAGTACATGTTGCGGGTTTCGAAGGTGGCCGTGCTGTCTTCAAAGAAGGCGGCCTGGCTCATCGGGGCGACACCGGCAAGCGCGAGGGCGCTGGCGATGGCCGAAGGGCGTGCGATAAAGGAACGGGTAGGCGCGAACGCCTGCGGCTGCGATGACAGCATCGTCGATGACTCCGTTTATTGTTCTTATTCGTCGCACCTTGCTGGTGCTTTTTTCGGCGCGAAGGGCGACCGTGGTGCGATGCTAGGCAACGAACCTTTCGCTAACCTTTCAGCGTGAAAGGTTTGTCACGAGGGGCTTCACAGGCGTGGTGACAGCGGTACACTCCGCGCCACCGTCCCACCCGAGCAGGGAGAATCCGATGCGTGTACTGCTGGTCGAAGACCACCTGCAACTGGCCGAAAGCGTGGCCCAGGCCTTGAAAAGCCATGGTCTGACCGTAGATGTGCTGCATGACGGCGTGGCGGCCGACCTGGCGTTGGCCAGTGAGGAATACGCTGTGGCAGTGCTGGATGTCGGCCTGCCGCGCATGGACGGCTTTGAGGTGCTGGCGCGTCTGCGAGGACGTGGCAAGACTTTGCCGGTGCTGATGCTGACTGCGCGCAGCGACGTCAAGGACCGGGTCCATGGCCTGAACCTGGGCGCCGACGATTATCTGGCCAAGCCGTTTGAGCTGACCGAGCTGGAAGCGCGGGTCAAGGCCTTGCTGCGTCGTAGTGTGCTCGGTGGCGAGCGCCAGCAACGCTGTGGGCCGTTGGTGTATGACCTGGACACCCGGCGCTTCACCCTCGGTGACGACAACCTGGCGCTGACTTCGCGCGAGCAGAGTGTGCTGGAAGCGCTGATCGCTCGTCCGGGCCGGGTGATGAGCAAGGAGCAGCTGGCTGCCCAGGTGTTTGGCCTGGACGAAGAAGCCAGCCCTGACGCCATCGAAATCTACATTCACCGGCTGCGCAAGAAGCTCGACGGGCACCCTGTGGCCATCGTCACTTTCCGCGGTCTGGGCTATTTGCTCGAGCACCGCGATGCGTGACAACGGCAGCCTGCGCGGGCGCTTGCTGGGTAATTTGGCACTGTTGCTGGTGGTGCTGATGCTGGCCAGCGGCCTTAGCGCCTACTGGAATGGCCGCGAGGCCGCCGACACCGCCTACGACCGCACCCTGCTGGCTTCGGCGAGGACCATCGCCGCGGGCCTGTCGCAGCGTGATGGTTCGTTGAGCGCGGATGTGCCTTACGTGGCGCTGGACACATTCGCCTATGACAGTGCGGGGCGCATTTACTATCAGGTGCTGGATATCAAGCAAAGGCTGATTTCTGGCTACGAGAACCTGCCGCCACCGCCGCCTGGCACGCCGCGCACCGATGACTATCCGGCATTGGCGCGTTTCTACAACGCCAGTTACCTTGGCCAGGACGTTCGTGTGGTCAGCCTGCTTAAGCCGGTAAGCGAGCCGAACATGAACGGCATGGCAGAAATCCGCGTAGCCGAAACCGAGGAAGCGCGGGTGCGTATGGCCCGAGGGTTGATGGCCGATACCCTGCTGCGTCTGGGCATGCTGGCACTGGCGGCGTTGGTGATGGTGTGGTTTGCCGTGAGCGCCGCGTTGCGGCCTTTGGAGCGCCTGCGCACAGCGGTGGAAGAACGCCAGCCGGACGACTTGCGAGCGTTGCCGGTGGTACAGGTACAGCGTGAACTGAGCCCGTTGGTGCGCGCCTTGAACCACTTTACCGAGCGCTTGCGCGGCCAGTTCGAGCGCCAGGCGCAGTTCATTGCCGACGCGGCCCACGAACTGCGTACGCCGCTGGCGGCATTGAAGGCGCGGGTCGAGCTGGGCTTGCGCTCGGCCGAGCCGCAGGAGTGGCGGCAGACCTTGGAGTCTGCAGCCCAGGGTACCGACAGGCTGACCCATCTGGCCAACCAGCTGTTATCGTTGGCGCGAGTCGAGAATGGCGCACGGGCAATCGCTGAAGGCGGTGCGCAGCGTCTTGACTTGAGCCAGTTGGCCCGCGAGCTGGGCATGGCCATGGCGCCTTTGGCGCACAAGCGCGGGGTGGCGCTGGCGCTGGAGGCCGAGGCGCCGGTATGGCTGAAAGGGGAGCCGACGTTGCTCAACGAGTTGTTGAGCAACCTGGTGGACAATGCCTTGGCGCATACGCCAGCGGGTGGCAATGTGATTTTGCGGGTAATGGCGCCGGCAGTGCTGGAAGTGGAAGACGACGGGCCAGGTATTCCCGAGGCCGAGCGCGAACGGGTGTTCGAGCGCTTCTACCGGCGAAGTGCGCAGGGCAGTGGATTAGGGCTGGCGATCGTTGGCGAGATCTGTCGGGCGCACCTGGCTCAGGTGAGCCTGCATGATGGCGAGAAGGGCGGGTTGCGGGTACGGGTGAGTTTTATAGCGGATTGATGGCTTGCCTGTGTCGGCCCTTTCGCGGGCTCACCTGCGAAAGGGCCCTGGCAGGCTGTTACAGCTCAGCGCAACATGCTCCGCGCCTCTAGCAGTTCATCGACCTCCAGCTCGGTGCCAAACGGCAGCCCCAGATGGCGGTAAGCCGGTAGCGCAGCCAATGGCCGGTGGCGCCCGCGCTGGCTGATGCAGCGGGCGATCTGCACGATGTCGATGTAATCGATCTTGTCCGTCTGGCGGTCCAGGTCATGAACCTGGCTTGGCAGGTGGACCAACTGCTCCGGAAACTCCCAGGCCTTGAGGATCTTGTCCCCCAGCACCGGCTGGAGTTGCTCGATCACGTAATGCAGGCAAACCGGGTCGGACAACAGTTCGTTGTGCTCTTCGGCATAGATGAGTACCGGCAGCGCGCCAATCTGGTTGACCAGCCCACCCAAGGTGGCCTGGTCAGGCTTGAGGGGTGTAAAGCGGCGGCAGATTTCGTAGCTGATGCCCGCCACTTCCAGGCTACTGGCCCAGATATCGCGCAGTTTCTGCTCGACTGCGGACGAGCGGGCATGGAAAATCTGCTCGATCACCAGGCCGATGGCCAGGTTGCAGCTGTAGTTGATGCCTAGCCGCGTGATGGCGGTATGCAGGTCGGTAACCTCGACCGCAGCACGCAGCAGTGGGCTGTTGACGACCTTGATCAGGCGTGCTGAAAGGGCCGCGTCGCGACCGATCACCTTGCTCAGGGCCGCTACGCTGATCTCGCTGTCTTCCGCTGCTTCGCGGATGCTCAAGGCAACCTCGGGCAGGGTTGGCAGGACCAGGTCATCCTTTTCGATGGCGTCGAGCAATTGTGCTTGAACCAACTCGGCCAGCTTGTTCATGGGCATGTCTACCGCAGTGGTGGTGCGGCCCCGCCACAAGGGTGGGGCAGGCTGGTCAGCGCTGGATTTCCCGGTCGCGGTCCAGTTCGTAAGGCAGGGTCAGTACCTGCAGGCGCGGGCCTTCGAGGCTGCCCAGGTGCAGGTTGCCGTCTTCCACCGCCTCGGCGCTGAGCACCGCGAGCAGTTCGCAGCCCGCGCCGTTGCCGGCAGCAATGACCACTTCACCGACCGACGAACCATGGGTGGGCGAGAAAATCTCGGCGCCCGGGGCCGGAATGGCCTGCTGGTCCAGTGCCAGGCGGTACTGGCGGCGTTTGAGTTTGCCCAGGTACTGCATGCGGGCGACGATTTCCTGGCCGGTGTAGCAGCCTTTCTTGAAGCTGACGCCGTCGACAGCCTGCAGGTTGATCATCTGCGGAATGAACAGCTCACGGGTCGGGCCCATGACCTGGCCGATACCTGCGCGAATCTGCCCCAGCAGCCAGTCGTTGATACTGCCTTCGGGCAGCGCTGCGGCAAGGGCCTGGCGTACAGGCTCGGCTTCAGCTGCCGGCACCCACAGTTCAACCCGGCCAGCGGATGCGGTGATGGCGATCAGCCTATCATGGCGCACGGTGCTACCGGCGGCTGCGGGCACGACAAGCCCCAGCGCCTGCAGTGCAGAGTCGCCACCTTGCAGGCCGAAGCGTACCCATGCTGTGCTTTCGTCGGTCAGCGTGGCCTTGGAGAACACGGCGTACTTTTTCAGGTCGGCCAGTTGTGCGTCGAGCAGTTCGCTGGCCATGGCCAGCAGGTAGCCGTTGCCTTCGGGCACTATACGGAAGCTCGACTGCATGCGTCCCTTGACCATGCAGCGGGCGCCGAGGCTGGCGTATTCCTGGCTGAGGTAGTTGATGTTGCAGGTCAGCTGGCCTTGCAGGAACTTGCCTGCATCGGAGCCGCGGACGGCGAGGATGCCCTCGTGGGACAGGGGGCAGAAGAAAGCGGAATCGGCCATGGGTCATCGCGGTGGCTAAAGACTGGCGGCCATCATAGAACGCCGGTAACAAAATAGGTAGGTGACTAGACCAACGCCCGGTGTCGCTTCGCGCGCCTGGCTGTATACTGGCGGCCCATTCGAGGAGGGCCCCATGGTCGAACAAACTGAACTCAACCGGCTTTTCTGGCACAGCCGCCGCGGCATGCTGGAACTGGACGTACTGCTGGTGCCTTTCACCCAGGAAGTCTACCCCACCCTCAATGAGACCGACCGTGAACTGTACGTGCGTCTCTTGAGCTGCGAGGATCAGGACATGTTCGGCTGGTTCATGGAGCGCACCGAGTCCGAAGACCCGGAACTGCAGCGCATGGTCCGCATCATTCTGGACCGTGTCCAGCCCAAGTGAGTGCTTCGAGTGCCGCTGGCAAGGCTCGCGCCTGCTGCTGGCGGTCTACCTGGCTTGTCAGGTTCTGGCGTGGCTTGCCGTGTGGGCGAGCCCGCTGCCCGGGTGGTTGGCCTTATCGGTTGTCGCCGCCTGCTCGGCCCACGCTTGCTGGGCCATTCCCCGACGTATTCTGCTGACCCATGACCATGCTGTTGTCGGCCTGCGCCGTGATGTGCGGGGCTGGCAGGTGCTCAGCCGTGCCCGTGGCTGGCAGCGGGTTCGGTTGTGCCGGGACAGCGTGGCGTTGCCACGGCTGGTGGTTTTGCGCTTTGAGCGGGTGGGGCGTTGGCTGGGGCAAAGCCAGTGCATACCTCAGGATGCGCTAGGAGCTGACGAGCATCGGCGCTTGCGGGTGCGGTTGAAGTTCAGCCGGCGGCGCTGGGCCGAGGTGAGCCGGGCATAGATCAAGACCGGGTCAGCTTCTTCGCGGGCTCGCCCGCTCCCACAGGTACCGCGCAATGCTGCAAGGCAGTCAAATTCCTGTGGCAGCGGGCGAGCCCACGAAGGCCGCGACGCCGTTTTCAGAGCGGGCTGAGGATGGTGTCCTTGGCCTCGTCCAGCATCCCCGGATAATCCAGTGTGTAATGCAACCCACGGCTTTCCTTGCGCTGCATGGCTGACAGGATCATCAGCTCGGCCACCTGCGCCAGGTTGCGCAGTTCGATCAGGTCACGGCTGACCTTGTAGTTGCTGTAGAACTCGTCGATTTCATCCAGCAGCAGGCGAATGCGGTGCTGGGCCCGCTGCAGGCGCTTGCTGGTGCGTACGATGCCGACGTAGTCCCACATGAAGCGCCGCAGTTCGTCCCAGTTGTGCGCAATGATCACATCCTCGTCCGAGTCGGTCACCTGGCTGGCGTCCCAGCCGGGCAAGGCCTTGGGCAGGGCCACTTGCTCCAGGTGCGCCTGGATGTCGGCAGCGGCGGCGCGACCATAGACAAAACATTCCAGCAGCGAGTTGCTGGCCATGCGGTTGGCGCCGTGCAGGCCGGTGAAACTGGTTTCGCCGATGGCATACAGGCCAGGCACGTCGGTGTGGCCGCAGTCGTCGACCATCACCCCGCCGCAGGTGTAATGCGCCGCAGGCACCACCGGTATCGGCTGACGGGTGATATCGATGCCAAAGGCCAGGCAGCGCTCGTACACCGTGGGGAAGTGGCTCTTGACGAAATCAGCAGGCTTGTGAGTGATGTCCAGGTATACGCAGTCCACGCCCAGGCGCTTCATCTCGTGGTCGATGGCGCGGGCCACGATGTCCCGGGGGGCCAGCTCTTCGCGCGGGTCGAAGCGCGGCATGAAACGTTCGCCGTTGGGCAGGCGCAGCAGGGCGCCTTCGCCGCGCAGGGCTTCGGTGATCAGGAAGCTCTTGGCCTGCGGGTGATACAGGCAGGTGGGGTGGAACTGGTTGAATTCCAGGTTCGCCACCCGGCAGCCGGCCCGCCAGGCCATGGCGATACCGTCGCCGCAGGCACCATCGGGGTTGCTGGTATAGAGGTAGACCTTGGCCGCACCGCCAGTGGCCAGCACGGTGAAGCGCGCGCCGAACGTGTCTACCTCACCGGTGTTGCGGTCGAGCACGTAGGCGCCCAGGCAGCGTTCGCCGGGTAGGCCCAGACGGCGTTCGGTGATCAGGTCGACCGCCACCCGCTGCTCCAGCAGCTGGATGTTCGGGCGCTGGCGAGCCTGTTCCAGCAGCGTCGTGAAAATTGCCGCGCCGGTAGCGTCGGCGGCGTGGATGATGCGCCGGTGGCTATGGCCCCCTTCACGGGTGAGGTGGAACTCGAAGCCACCATCGTCGACGCTGTAGTGCTCATCGCGGGTGAAGGGCACGCCTTGCTCGATCAGCCACTGGATCGCTTCGCGGCTGTGCTCGACGGTAAAGCGCACCGCGTCTTCATGGCACAGCCCGCCGCCAGCATTGAGGGTGTCCTCGACATGCGACTGCACAGTATCGGTATTGTCCAGCACGGCAGCGACGCCGCCCTGGGCCCAGAAGGTCGAGCCATTGGCCAGGTCGCCCTTGCTCAACACGGCAACGCGAAGGTGGTTGGGGAGGTTAAGTGCCAGGCTGAGACCGGCGGCACCGCTGCCGATCACCAGGACATCATGTTGGAATTGTTGGCTCATGTCGGGACACTAGTAATCTTTGGGAGGGGCACGGCACAATGGTCACGCGCGGATGGCATTGTGAAACTATCGTTAAACGTGGTCGGATGCCTTTATAGCAGCCCCAGGTGGCCAATTTCCATGCTGCCTGCCAGGTTGCGATAACCTTTGTGGGAACTTTCCGACATGGCCGGAAATCCTATGAAGGCTGCCCGCACGCCACAATTTGCCGCGGCGACGCAGGGCGGCAGGCCTTTCCGGGCTTTACCCCTGCGTATTTGAAACCTGATTATCGACGTAGCCGGCCGTGACCGCGCCGCGTCTTCCGTGCAAGCCGACCAAGGGCTGCAGGAAACTTGCTTGGAGGGGAGAACTTTTGCGCAAAGCCCGAGTCTATGGTTGCAAGCCTGAACGATGGCTGATGCAACGCTCCTTCGAGTTCACTGAGGAGTGTTCATGCTAACCCAGGAAGAGGATCAGCAGCTTGTCGAGCGCGTGCAGCGCGGCGACAGGCGAGCTTTCGATCTGTTGGTGCTGAAGTATCAGCACAAGATTCTCGGGTTGATCGTGCGGTTTGTCCACGATACCCACGAGGCCCAGGATGTAGCACAGGAAGCCTTCATCAAGGCCTACCGTGCGCTTGGCAACTTCCGCGGCGACAGTGCGTTTTATACGTGGCTGTACCGCATCGCCATCAACACGGCGAAGAACTACCTGGTGTCCCGTGGAAGACGGCCGCCAGACAGTGATGTGAGCTCCGAGGATGCGGAGTTTTACGACGGCGATCATGGCCTCAAGGATCTCGAGTCACCAGAGCGCTCGTTGTTGCGGGATGAAATCGAAGGCACCGTCCATCGCACCATCCAGCAACTGCCCGAAGACCTGCGTACGGCATTGACGCTACGCGAGTTCGACGGGCTGAGTTATGAAGACATTGCCAGTGTCATGCAATGTCCGGTGGGTACCGTGCGCTCTCGAATCTTCCGCGCTCGGGAGGCCATAGATAAAGCCCTGCAGCCGTTGTTGCAGGAAACCTGAGACAGCGGCGACAGCGCCAAGAGAGGAACCGCCATGAGTCGTGAAGCTTTGCAGGAATCGCTGTCCGCGGTGATGGATAACGAAGCGGATGAACTGGAATTGCGTCGGGTGTTGAACGCCGTCGACGAAGCCGAAACCCGTGCCACCTGGTCGCGTTACCAGGTTGCCCGTGCAGCCATGCACAAGGAGCTGCTGCTGCCTAATCTGGATATCGCATCGGCGGTGTCTGCTGCACTGGCCGACGAAGCCGTGCCAGCCAAGGTCAAGAAAGGCCCCTGGCGCAGCATTGGCCGTCTGGCGGTAGCGGCCTCGGTTACCGTGGCGGTGCTGGCTGGTGTACGTATGTACAACCAGGACGAGATCACTGGGGCTGAGCTTGCTGCCCAGCAGCCAGTCCAGCAAGGCCTGAGTGTGCCACAAGCGCAAGGCCCGGCCGTTTTGGCAGGCTATAGTGAGAGCAGTGAGCAACCGACCGGGCCAATGGCCAATGGCGTGCTGCAGAACCAGGCCGGCTGGGATCAGCGTCTGCCAGGCTACCTGCGCCAGCATGCCCAGGAATCTGCGCTCAAGGGCACTGAAACCGCATTGCCGTATGCCCGCGCCGCCAGCCTGGAAAACCGTTAAGTAAGGAGGATCATGCGCGCGCTACCTCTCCTGTCGCTGCTGATTGGCAGCTGCATGACGGTGCCAGCATTGGCGGCCAATTCTTCGCCTGAGGCGAGTGAGTGGCTGAACAAGCTGGCACAGGCCGAGCAAAAACAGAGCTATCAAGGTTCGTTCGTCTACGAACGCAATGGCAGTTTCTCCTCTCACGACATCTGGCACAGGGTCGAGGACGGCAAAGTCAGCGAGCGGCTGTTGCAGCTTGATGGCACCGCCCAGGAAATCGTGCGCGTGGATGGCAAGGTGGAGTGCGTCAGTGGGGCCTTGGCCAGCGGTGTCATGGCGCCGCCGGACACCGCACCGCGTGTGCTTGATCCGCTGAAACTGATGGGCTGGTACGATTTGAGTGTGGCAGGCAAGTCGCGGGTCGCCGGGCGCGATGCCGTGATCATCACGCTCACTCCACGCGATCAGCACCGCTATGCTTTCGAATTGCATCTGGACCGTCACTCGGGCTTGCCGCTGCGTTCGTTGATGCTCAACGACAAGGGGCAGTTGCTGGAACGCTTCCAGATGACCCGTCTCGATATCGATGACATCCCCAGCGACGCAGACCTGCGTCCAGGTGCTGCTTGCAAGCCAGTGCAGCAACTGGCGGCCGGGAGCAATGATAGCGCCGCGGGTTGGCGTTCGGACTGGCTGCCACCCGGTTTCGAGCTGGTCAACAGCTCGGTACGCCGCGATCCCAAGCGCAACAGTTCGGTCAGCAGCCTGATGTACGACGACGGCCTGGCGCGTTTTTCGGTATTCATCGAGCAAGTGAGCGATGATGGCGGCACCGACATGCGCACCCAGTTAGGCCCGACCTCGGCGGTTTCGCGTCGCCTGAATACACCAAAGGGCAAAGTGATGGTGACCGTGGTTGGCGAAATCCCGCTGGGTACGGCAGAGCGCGTCGCCCTGTCGATGCGCCCCCAGGATGCCCAGGCGCGCCAGTAATGGCACGTTTTTGCGGGTTGAGCCAAGGTGGGCGGTCATGCGGCTGAAATGAAATTAAAGCATTGTCATTTGCAATCTATCGGCAAATTTTCTATAGGTCAGGCTTTGAAGAGCCTGGCCTTTTCTGCTTTGTGCAGGGGTCTTTCTAAACTACCGCTCGTTGTGACGGGAGTCGTATGTCAATACCACGCTTGAAATCCTACCTAATAATGTTCGCTGCTGTGCTGATGCTCGGCCAGGTACTCACCGCCCAGGCCGAGGAAGCCCTGCCGGACTTCACCACCCTGGTGGAGCAGGCTTCGCCGGCGGTGGTCAACATCAGTACCAAGCAGAAGCTGCCTGACCGCCGGATCGCGGCAGGTCAGATGCCGGACCTGGAAGGCCTGCCGCCGATGTTCCGTGAATTCTTCGAGCGCAACATGCCACAGCAGCCGCGCTCGCCGCGCGGCGACCGCCAGCGCGAGGCACAGTCGCTGGGCTCGGGCTTCATCATCTCCAGTGATGGCTATGTGCTGACCAATAACCATGTGGTGGCCGATGCTGATGAGATCATCGTCCGCCTGTCGGACCGCAGCGAGCTGCAGGCCAAGCTGGTCGGCACCGACCCGCGTACCGACGTGGCGCTGCTGAAGGTCGACGGCAAGAACCTGCCGACCGTGAAGCTGGGTGATTCCGAGAAGCTCAAGGTGGGCGAGTGGGTACTGGCCATCGGTTCCCCGTTCGGCTTCGACCATTCGGTGACCAAAGGTATTGTCAGCGCCAAGGGCCGGACCCTGCCCAATGACACCTACGTACCGTTCATCCAGACCGACGTTGCCATCAACCCGGGTAACTCCGGCGGCCCGCTGTTCAACATGAAAGGCGAAGTGGTGGGTATCAACTCGCAGATCTTCACCCGTTCTGGCGGTTTCATGGGCCTGTCGTTCGCCATCCCGATCGATGTGGCGATCGATGTCTCCAACCAGCTGAAGAAAGACGGCAAGGTCAGCCGCGGCTGGCTGGGCGTGGTGATTCAGGAGGTCAACAAGGACCTGGCTGAATCGTTCGGCCTGGACAAGCCGGCGGGTGCCCTGGTGGCCCAGGTGTTGGAAGACGGCCCGGCGGCCAAGGGTGGCCTGCAGGTGGGCGACGTGATCCTCAGCATGAACGGTCAGCCAATCGTCATGTCGGCCGATCTGCCGCACCTGGTTGGCAGCCTCAAGGATGGCGAGAAGGCCAAGCTGGAAATCATCCGCAACGGCAAACGCCAGACCCTCAACATCAGCGTCGGTGCACTGCCGGACGACGACGTCGACATCGGCACCGGTGCCGACGGCAGCGCCGAGCGCAGCAGCAACCGCCTGGGGGTATCGGTCGCCGACCTGACCGCCGAGCAGAAAAAATCGCTGGAGCTCAAAGGTGGCGTGGTCATCAAGGAAGTGCAGGATGGCCCGGCAGCCATGATCGGCTTGCGCCCGGGTGATGTCATCAGCCATCTGAACAACCAGGCCATCGGTTCGGCCAAGGAATTCACCGAAATCGCCAAGGAACTGCCGAAGAACCGTTCTGTGTCGATGCGCGTGCTGCGTCAGGGCCGCGCCAGCTTCATCACCTTCAAGCTCGCTGAATAAGCGGTTTCGCAAGGCGAAAGGGCAGCTTCGGCTGCCCTTTTTCATGAATATTCACAATTGCGGGAATGATTGCTGTGTACAGTCGGACAGAGGAATCTCCCATAACCCAGCAGCTTAAGGTACAATTCCCGGCTATTTTTCGGCGGGCGTCCGGCTCGCAGCCTTTTCGAGTGTTGACCCGTGAGTGATTTGAGTCATATCCGCAATTTCTCCATCATCGCCCACATCGACCATGGCAAGTCGACGCTGGCTGACCGTTTCATCCAGATGTGCGGCGGCCTGACGGCGCGCGAGATGGAAGCCCAGGTGCTCGATTCCATGGACCTGGAGCGTGAGCGCGGTATCACCATCAAGGCCCACAGCGTCACGCTTCACTACAAGGCGCAGGACGGCAAGATCTACCAGCTGAACTTCATCGATACCCCCGGCCACGTCGACTTCACCTACGAAGTCTCGCGCTCGCTGGCGGCCTGTGAGGGGGCGCTGCTGGTGGTCGACGCCGGCCAGGGCGTGGAAGCCCAGTCCGTAGCCAACTGCTACACCGCCATTGAGCAGGGCCTGGAGGTCATGCCGGTCCTGAACAAGATGGACCTGCCCCAGGCCGACCCTGACCGTGTCAAGGACGAGATCGAGAAGATCATCGGTATCGACGCCACCGACGCCGTAGCCTGCAGCGCCAAGAGCGGCATGGGCGTGGACGAGGTGCTCGAGCGCCTGGTGCACACCATCCCCGCGCCGAAAGGCGAGATCGATGCACCGCTGCAAGCCCTGATCATCGACTCCTGGTTCGACAACTACCTGGGTGTGGTCTCGCTGGTGCGCGTGCGCCAGGGCCGCGTCAAGAAAGGCGACAAGATCCTGGTCAAGTCCACCGGCAAGGTGCACCTGGTCGACAGCGTCGGTGTCTTCACCCCGAAACATACCCAGACTGCCGATCTGAAAGCCGGTGAAGTAGGCTTCATCATCGCCAGCATCAAGGACATTCACGGCGCCCCGGTTGGCGACACCCTGACCCTGTCCTCGACCCCTGAGGTCGAAGTGTTGCCAGGCTTTAAGAAGATCCAGCCGCAGGTCTACGCCGGCCTGTTCCCGGTCAGCTCCGACGACTTCGAGGATTTCCGCGACGCTTTGCAGAAGCTGACCCTGAACGACTCCTCGCTGCAGTACATGCCGGAAAGCTCCGACGCGCTGGGCTTTGGCTTCCGTTGCGGTTTCCTGGGCATGTTGCACATGGAGATCATCCAGGAGCGCCTGGAGCGCGAGTACGACCTGGACCTGATCACCACCGCACCAAGCGTGATCTACGAGCTGGAGTTGAAAACCGGCGAAACCATCGTCGTCGACAACCCGTCCAAGCTGCCGGACGTCTCGGCTGTAGCCGACTTCCGCGAGCCGATCGTCACCGCGACCATCCTGGTCCCGCAAGAGCACCTGGGCAACGTCATCACCCTGTGCATCGAGAAGCGTGGCGTACAGCGCGACATGCAGTTCCTCGGCAGCCAGGTGCAGGTGCGTTACGACATGCCGATGAACGAAGTGGTGCTCGACTTCTTCGACCGTCTCAAATCCACCAGCCGCGGCTATGCTTCGCTGGACTACCATTTCGACCGCTACCAGTCGGCCAACCTGGTCAAGCTGGATGTACTGATCAACGGCGACAAGGTCGATGCCCTGGCATTGATCGTGCACCGCGACAACGCGGCCTACAAAGGCCGTGCGTTGACCGAGAAGATGAAGGAACTGATCCCTCGGCAGATGTTCGACGTAGCGATCCAGGCAGCCATTGGCGGCCAGATCATTGCGCGGACAACCGTCAAGGCGCTCAGAAAGAACGTACTGGCCAAGTGCTACGGCGGTGACGTCAGCCGTAAGAAAAAGCTGCTGGAGAAGCAGAAGGCCGGTAAGAAACGCATGAAACAGGTGGGCAATGTGGAAATTCCACAAGAAGCCTTCCTCGCCGTGCTCAGGTTGGATAGCTAGGTCCTATGTCGCTAAATTTCCCGCTGTTGCTAGTCATCGCCGTCTTCATCTGCGGTCTGCTGGGCTTGATCGACCTGCTGTTCCTGGCTCCGCGCCGGCGTGCGGCAATCGCCAACTATCAAGGCAGCGTCAGCCAGCCTGAGATGGCGGTGGTCGAACGGCTGAACAAGGAGCCGTTGCTGGTCGAGTACGGCAAGTCGTTCTTCCCGGTGCTGTTCATCGTGCTGGTGCTGCGTTCGTTCCTGGTCGAGCCGTTCCAGATCCCTTCGGGATCGATGAAGCCGACCCTGGAAGTGGGCGACTTCATCCTGGTGAACAAGTTCTCGTACGGCATTCGCCTGCCGGTGATCGACAAGAAGGTCATTGCGGTCGGTGACCCGCAACGCGGGGATGTGATGGTGTTCCGCTACCCGAGCGACCCGAATGTCAACTACATCAAGCGTGTGGTCGGCCTGCCGGGTGACGTGGTCCGCTACACCAACGACAAGCGGCTGTTCGTCAACGGTCAGTCCGTTGCCGAACAACTGGTGGGCAGCGAGCCGGGTACCCTGGGCAGCGCTCAGCTGTACAAGGAAAAGCTCGGCGAGACCGAGCACCTGATCCGCAAGGAAATGAGCCGTTATCGCATGCCGCCGGACCAGCAGTGGACCGTGCCAGCGGGCCATTACTTCATGATGGGCGACAACCGCGACAACTCCAACGATAGCCGTTTCTGGGATGACCCAAACATTCCCAAGGAACTGCACGGCATGGTTCCGGACCGGAACATTGTCGGCAAGGCCTTCGCGGTGTGGATGAGCTGGCCAGAGCCCAAGCTCAGCCACTTGCCCAACCTGTCGCGGGTTGGCCTGATCCATTGATACCCATCGGCGCTGTCCAGCAGGCAGCGCCGAATGCATTTCTGACATAGGCTGTGTTCTCAGGGATCGGGAGATTCGCCGCAGATCGATCGGCGGACCACAGCCAAACAGTCTTTCAGGATGTTGATTTGAACAACGCGTTGAACAACGATCGGGTGGCCGCATGAGTGCTTCCCTTGCCGGTCTGGAGCGAAAGCTCGGTTACACCTTCAAGAACCAGGACCAGATGCTCCTGGCGCTGACCCATCGCAGTTACGCCGGGCGCAACAATGAGCGCCTGGAGTTCCTCGGTGACGCCATTCTCAACTTCGTTGCCGGTGAAGCGCTGTTCGAGCGTTTTCCGCAGGCCCGTGAAGGCCAGTTGTCGCGGCTGCGTGCGCGGCTGGTCAAGGGTGAGACCCTGGCCCGTCTAGCCCGTGGATTTGACCTGGGCGATTACCTGCGCCTGGGTTCCGGAGAACTCAAGAGCGGCGGCTTTCGCCGCGAGTCGATCCTGGCCGACGCCCTGGAGGCACTGATTGGTGCCATCTATCTGGACGCTGACATGGACACCGCCCGGGAGCGCATCCTGGCCTGGCTGGCCGATGAGTTTGAAGGCCTGACACTGGTCGACACCAATAAAGATCCGAAAACCCGCCTGCAAGAGTTCCTGCAGTCGCGCAGCTGTGAGCTGCCGCGTTACGAAGTAGTGGATATCCAGGGTGAACCACACTGCCGGACCTTCTTCGTCGAATGCGAAGTGGTACTGCTGAACAACAAGAGCCGTGGTCAGGGCGTTAGCCGGCGTATTGCCGAGCAAGTCGCCGCCGCGTCTGCACTGATCGCCCTGGGCGTGGAGAATGGCAATGACTGATAGCAACCCGACCCGCTGCGGCTACGTAGCCATTGTCGGCCGCCCCAACGTCGGCAAGTCGACCCTGCTCAACCACATCCTCGGTCAGAAGCTGGCGATTACCTCGCGCAAGCCCCAGACCACCCGCCACAACATGCTCGGCATCAAGACCGAAGGTGATGTGCAGGCGATCTATGTCGATACCCCGGGGATGCACAAGGCCAACGACAAGGCACTGAACCGCTACATGAACCGCAACGCCTCGGCAGCCCTCAAGGACGTCGACGTGGTTATCTTCGTGGTCGACCGTACCAAGTGGACCGACGAGGACCAGCTGGTTCTGGAGCGCGTGCAGTATGTGACCGGCCCGCTGATCATCGCAGTCAACAAGACCGACCGCATGGAAGAGAAAGCCGAGCTGATCCCGCACCTGCAGTGGCTCCAAGAGCAACTGCCGAACGCCGAGGTGATGCCGATTTCCGCGCAGCAGGGGCACAACCTTGAAGCGCTGGAAGCACAGATCGCCAAGCACCTGCCCGAGAACGATCATTTCTTCCCCGAAGACCAGATCACCGACCGTAGCAGCCGCTTCCTCGCCGCTGAACTGGTACGCGAGAAAATCATGCGCCAGTTGGGTGCGGAGCTGCCGTACCAGATCACCGTCGAAATCGAGGAATTCAAGCAGCAGGGTCATGTGCTGCACATTCACGCGCTGATCCTGGTTGAGCGCGACGGCCAGAAGAAAATCATCATTGGTGACAAGGGCGAGCGCATCAAGCGCATCGGGTCCGAGGCGCGCAAGGACATGGAAGTGCTGTTCGATTCCAAGGTCATGCTCAACCTGTGGGTCAAGGTGAAGGGCGGCTGGTCCGACGACGAGCGTGCACTGCGTTCGCTGGGCTACGGCGACCTGTAATTACCTGACCGGTCGGTTATTGCTGTGGGAGCGGGCGTGCCCGCGAATGCGATAGTGGGTTCACTGACGCTTTCGCGGGCACACCCGCTCCCACACGTACATCAGGCTCCAGAGATAGTGCATGGACCAACCCACCCCCCAGCCAGCCTACGTACTGCATAGCCGTGCCTACAAGGAAACCAGCGCGCTGGTGGACTTTTTCACCCCGCAGGGCCGCATGCGTGCCGTGTTGCGTCGCGCACGGGGTAAGGGCGGCAGCCTGGTGCGACCGTTCGTGTCGCTGGAGGTGGAGCTGCGTGGGCGCGGCGAGTTGAAGAATGTCGGCCGCATGGACAGCACCGGCATCGCCGCCTGGCTACACGGCGATGCCCTGTTCAGCGGGTTGTACCTCAATGAGCTGCTGATGCGCCTGCTGCCTGCCGAAGCGCCGTTCCCGGCCCTGTTCGAGCACTACGCCTTGACCTTGCAGGCACTGAGCGCCGGGCGCCCGCTGGAACCCCTGCTGCGCTCGTTCGAATGGCGGCTGCTGGACGAACTCGGTTATGCGTTTTCCTTGCACCATGACGTCGACGAGCAGCCCATTGCCGCCGATGGCCTGTACCGCTTGCGCGTCGATGCCGGCCTGGAGCGGGTAGAGCTGGCGCAGCCCGGTTTGTTCCGTGGCACCGAACTGCTGGCCCTGGCCCAAACCGACTGGGACGCCCCTGGCGCCTTGCTTGCCGCGAAGCGGCTGATGCGCCAGGCACTGGCGGTTCACCTGGGGGCAAAACCGTTGGTCAGCCGGGAACTGTTTCGCAAGCGCTGATCAGGACGTATGCTGTTGGGCTCAATCTTCAGGAGAGCCTTTCGTGACTCACAGCAACCGCATGCTTCTTGGCGTAAACATCGACCACGTGGCGACCCTGCGCCAGGCCCGTGGCACGCGCTACCCTGACCCGGTCAAGGCAGCCCTGGACGCCGAGGAAGCAGGCGCCGATGGCATCACCGTGCACCTGCGTGAAGACCGCCGGCACATCCAGGAGCGTGATGTCTTGCTGCTCAAGGATGTGCTGCAAACCCGCATGAACTTCGAGATGGGCGTCACCGAAGAGATGATGGCCTTTGCCGAGAAGATTCGCCCGGCGCACATCTGCCTGGTTCCCGAAACCCGTCAGGAGCTGACCACCGAAGGCGGCCTGGATGTGGCGGGGCAGGAAGCGCGGATCAAGGCTGCAGTGGAACGGCTGGCGCGTACCGGTGCCGAGGTGTCGCTGTTCATCGACGCCGACGAGCGGCAGATCGAGGCCTCGCGTCGGGTTGGCGCACCGGCCATCGAGCTTCACACTGGTCGTTATGCCGATGCCGAAACCCCTACCGAAGTGGCTGAAGAGCTCAAGCGGATCGTCGATGGTGTGGCGTTTGGCGTGGGGCAGGGGCTGATCGTCAATGCGGGTCACGGGCTGCACTACCACAACGTCGAGGCGGTGGCGGCGATCAAGGGTATCAATGAGCTTAACATTGGCCATGCACTGGTGGCGCATGCCCTGTTTGTCGGCTTCAAGGCTGCTGTGGCTGAAATGAAGGCGCTGATCGTGGCGGCTTCGCGCTGATTGTTGGTCGCCTGTACCGGCCTCTTCGCGGGCTTGCCCGCTCCCACAGGGGCTGCACAGCCTCAAGGCCTGCGGGGTACCTGTGGGAGCGGGCAAGCCCGCGAAGAGGCCGGTACAGGCGGCCGATCACTCGGCAGGAAACACCAAGGTAAACCGGGTAGGCCCCAGGGGGCAGCTGCTCACCTCGACCCGCCCGCCATGCAACTGCATGATCGACTTCACGATCGCCAACCCCAACCCGGTCCCGCCCTCCAGCCGCGAGCGCCCCGAACCTACCCGGTAAAACCGCTCGAACAAGCGCGACTGTTGCTCTTCAGCCACCCCCGGCCCCTGGTTCTCCACGGATAGCCGTACTTCGCTGCCCGAGCGTTCGATGCGCAGAGCTATGGGTTTACCCTCCGGACTGTGCCGTATGGCGTTGCTCAACAGGTTCGACAGTGCCCGCTGAAACATCAGCCGGTCTCCCTGCGCTGTTCCCCAGCCCTGAACACTTAGCTCAATCTCTTTCAGCTCGGCACTGTAGGCAAACAGCTCGACAACCCGCGCTGCCTCGTCGGCCAGCGCCAAGGGCTTCAATGCGACCTGCGTATGCGGCTGGCTGACTTGGGCAAGAAACAGCATGTCGTTGATGATGCGGTTGAGCCGGGTCAGCTCTTCGATACTGTCTTCCAGCACTTCCCGATAGTTGGCGTTGTCCCGCTCACGGGCCAGTGTCACCTGCGCCTTGCCCATCAGGTTGCCCAAGGGTGTACGCAGTTCATGGGCCAGGTCGTCAGAGAACTGCGACAACTGCCTGACACCTTGGTCGAGGCGGTCGAGCATCACGTTGATACTGCCGGCCAGTTCCGCCAGTTCCTGTGGCAAGCAGGTAGCGGGCAGGCGATGCTGCAGGTCCTGGGCCGACACCTGCCCGGCAATGCGCCGGAAGTGCCGCAACGGTTTCAGGCCGCGCTGCATCAGCCACCATGCCCCCGCACCAATCAAAACCAGTAGCAGTGGCAATGCGAGCAACGTGGAGTGCAGGTAGGCTTGCAGCAGGGCGTTGTCGTCGGCGCGGTTGAGCGACATCATCACCTTGACGGGGGTGTTGTCGCGCAGGCGCATCAGCCGGGTAACGGTGAGGATCTGGTTACCGCCGCTGTCACGCCAGGCGTGAAAGGCCAGGCGCGCATCGGTGTGCAGTTCACCGACCCGCGATTCCAGGGCCGGGCCGAGGCTGAGCAGGTGGGGGTGGCGGCCGTCGAGGGCCAGTACACTGAGGCTCAGGTTGTCATGCCCCATCACCAGATCCAGCAGTGGATGGGCGCGGCTGCCCAGGTCCTCGCTGCGCAGGTCGACACGCAGGTTGTGTTCGACCTGAAGCATCTTGCGCGCCAAATCCTTGCGCGCGCGGCTGTCCAGTTCGTGATCCAGGGCAAACACGGCCAGGCAGGCCAGCAGCAGCACCAATGCGGCGCCCATCAATGTAACGCTCAGGCCCAGGCGTAACGACAGGCTGGCGTTTTTCAAAGGCGAGCCTCAAGTACGTAGCCCACACCACGCAGGGTATGGATCAGCTTGTTGTCGAACGGGTCGTCGATCTTCGCCCGCAGGCGCCGGATCGAGACCTCGACCACGTTGGTGTCGCAGTCGAAGTTCATGTCCCACACCAGTGAGATGATCTGCGTGCGCGACAACACTTCGCCAGTCTGGCGCATTAGCAGGTGCAGCAGGGCGAACTCCTTGGCGGTCAGGTCGATGCGTTGCCCGGCGCGGTAGGCGCGGTGGCGGCCGGGGTCCAGCTCCAGGTCAGCGACGCGCAGGGTGCTGGGTTGCAGTTGCTGGTCGTTGCGGCGCAGCAGGCTGCGGATGCGCGCCAGTAGCTCAGGAAACTCAAAAGGTTTGAGCAGGTAGTCATCCGCGCCCAGGTCCAGGCCTCTTACCCGATCGGCCAAGCGACCGTGGGCGGTAAGCATCATGATGCGGGTGGCCGATTCGGCACGTAGCCGCTGCAGCACGGTCCAGCCATCGATTTCGGGCAAGTTGACGTCGAGGATGATCAGGTCATAGGCCTGTTGGCGGGCCAGGTGCAGGCCGTCGGTGCCTGTGCGGGCGCAGTCGACCACGTAACCGTTTTCGCGCAGGCCTTGTTGCAGGTAGTCGGCGGTACGCAGCTCGTCCTCGATGATCAGTAGGCGCATTGGGGGCTCGGTGTGTTGAAAGGGGGCGATTCTTGACCCTGTAGTGACATCAGGGTCAAGGGCCCCCATGTTACGGCATGAAAAAAGGCCTGCGATGCAGATAACGGATTTGTAATTCTGCTGTTATCTGGCGGTCTGTTCGGGCCTCTTCGCGGATAAACCCGTTCCTGTAGGAGTGGGTTTACCCGCGAAGAGGCCCGAACAGTCCACACAAGGCCACATTGCAGGACTGTAATCCCCGCCTCACCTTGCCGTTAGCCAGCCCTCGCTAGGATGGCCGTGTCCGATCGGTTACTACGAGGCAAACACGATGAACCTGACCAAATACCTGCTGTTGGCCACCCTTGCCCTGGGCAGCGCCAGTGTTTATGCCGAGGGCGGTGCGGAGCGCTCCAGGCAGTTCTGGCAAGCCTTCCGCGAAGACCAGCAGCGACTGCACGGCGACAAGCAACAGGCTGTTGCAGAGCGCGAGCGCAATGCGCAAGAGAAGGCGCGTGAGGTGGCCAAGGATTGAGGTAACAACACCTGCGCCGCGACGGCTCCTCGACGCAGGTGTATTCAGGCGCCCGTGCGGGCGCCTTTTTTATTTGCGCGCCAGCAGGGTGGCGCGGCGTGGGGCTGGCAGGCCTTCGACGGTCTTGCTGTGGTCGTTCGGGTCGAGGAAGTCGCTCAGCGACTGGTAGCGCATCCATTCGGTGCTGCGCTGTTCCTCGACGCTGGTCACGCTTACGTCGACGCAGCGCACATCGCTGAAGCCGGCACGGCGCAACCAGCGGGCCAGCGCCGGTACCGACGGCAGGTACCAGACATTGCGCATCTGTGCGTAGCGGTCCTCAGGCACCAGCACCTGGTTTTCGTCGCCCTCGATAACCAGCGTTTCCAGCACCAGCTCGCCACCTTTGACCAGGCAGTCCTTGAGCGCCAGCAGGTGCTCGATGGGCGAGCGGCGGTGATAGAACACGCCCATGGAAAACACGGTGTCGAAACCTTCCAGGTTGGCGGGCAGGTCTTCCAGGGCGAATGGCAGGTGCCAGGCCGGCAACTCCGGCAGGTACTGCTGCACGGCCTGGAACTGGCAGAAGAACAGCCAGTTGGGGTCGACCCCGATCACCATGTCCGCGCCGGCACCGAGCATGCGCCACTGGTAGTAGCCATTGCCACAGCCCACGTCGAGTACGCGCTTGCCCTTGAGGTCCAGGTGCGGGCCAACCCGCGACCACTTCCAGTCCGAACGCCATTCGGTGTCAACGTGCACGCCAAACAGGTCGAACGGCCCTTTGCGCCAAGGCGACAGGCCCATCAATGCCTGGCGCATCTGCGCGCGGGTGGCGTCGTCGCACTCGCAATCCAGACGTAACCCGTTGACCAGGTCGATTTCACTGGGTTGCAGGGCGGGCAGGGCTTCCAGCGCCCCGCGCCAGCGGTCGAGGTCACCGTGGCCCTTTTCCAGCTTGGCGTCCAGTTGCGCTTGCAGGCCTTGCGACCAGGAAGCCAGGGGCGTGCCCACCAGGCGGCGGACGAGGGGAGACAGATCGATCATGGCAGGGCTATCAACGAGGCGAAGTTAAGGCATTGGAACCAAGGCACCACTTTCGAGAAGCCGGCTGCGCGCAGGCGTTCCTGGTGGGCTTCGAGTGTATCGGGCTTCATCACGTTCTCGATGGCGCTGCGCTTCTGGGCGATCTCCAGTTCGCTGTAGCCATTGGCCCGTTTGAAATCCAGGTGCAGTTCATTGAGCAGGTCCTGCTCTTGCTCATCGGCAAAGCGCAGCTTCTCCGAGAGAATCAGTGCGCCGCCGGGCAGCAGCGCCTGACGGATGCGCCCGAGCAGTTCAAGGCGCTGGTCAGGGGCGATGAACTGCAGGGTGAAGTTCATCGCCACTACCGAGGCGGGCTCGAAGGGCAGGGCAAGGATATCGGCTTCCAGCACGTGCACCGGCAGCAACTCCTGGAACATCGAATCTTGTGCAGTGAGGTACTGGCGGCAGCGCTCGACCATGGCGGCGGAGTTATCCACCGCGATTACCCTGCAGCCGTCGCTGCGTACATGGCGACGCAGCGACTGGGTAACGGCACCCAGCGATGCGCCCAGGTCGTACAGCGCGGTGCCTGGCTGGGCGAACCGAGCGGCCAGCACGCCGAGGTTTTCGACAATGGTTGGGTAACCGGGCACCGAGCGCTTGATCATGTCCGGGAACACACGCACGACGTCCTCGTTGAAGACGAAGTCGGGCACCTGCTCCAGGGGTTGGGAGAAAAGGCGGTCGGGTTGTTTGCTCACGGCGAATCCAGGCGGCTGGTGATAGGCAGGGGGCGCATTCTAGCCAAACCGCAGCCTGGATGCATGGTTGGCTGACCAGCGCTTTGCGTTCAATTGACCCGAATGGCGCAATCGAAGGTCTGCACGGGGCGCACTTCCGGGGCCCAGGGTTGCTGGTAGACCAATACCAGGTTCCCTTCGCCTGTCGCGCGGGCCTGGAAGCGCCAGGTCGACATGCCCGAGCTGCCGACGATACCGGTGTCTTCAGGCGCGCTGTAAACCTCGGGACCAAGACTTTGCAACACGTTGGGCGCCGGATTCTGTACCAGCCAGCGGTAGCCGGTGGTGGGGTTGCTGGGCAGGGTTAGCGTCAGGATCTGACCGACCTGCAGGCGCTTGGGGCATTCGCTTTCGGCGTCCAGGTCAACGGGCTGCGAGGATTGTTGCGCGCAGGCAGAAAGCAGGGCGAAGCTCAGGGGAACGAGCAGACGAGGAGAGGTCATGGTGGCTCCGAAGGCTGGCGATGGCCTGAGGATAACCGATGATCGAGGAAATTTGTGTTGCCTGTGCCGGCCCCTTCGCGGGCAAGCCCGCTCCTGCAAGGGTTCCCTGTAGGAACGGGCTTGCCCGCGAAGAGGCCGGTTCAGGCTAGAACAGCACTTTCGCCACGTCGGCAAAGCGCTTGGCGAAGTGCACTGTCAGCCCTTCGCGCAGGTACTCCGGCAGTTCTTCGAAGTCGCCGCGGTTAGGCTCCGGCAGGATCAGTTCGAAAATCTTCTGCCGCCGCGCAGCAATCACTTTCTCGCGCACGCCGCCAATCGGCAGTACCTGGCCGGTGAGGGTGAGCTCGCCCGTCATGGCGACACCTTTTTTGGCAGGCTGGTCGCGGGCCAGTGAAAGCAAAGCGCTGGCCATTGTGATGCCGGCACTCGGGCCGTCCTTGGGCGTGGCGCCTTCGGGTACGTGCAAGTGGATGAACGCTTCGTTGAAGAAACCTGTATCCCCGCCAAATTGTTTGAGGTTGGAGCTGATGTAGCTATAGGCAATTTCGGCAGACTCCTTCATCACGTCACCCAGCTTGCCGGTCAGCTTGAAGCCTCGGTTGTGGGTGTGGATGCGGGTCGCCTCGATCGGCAGCGTGGCACCGCCCATGCTGGTCCAGGCCAGGCCGGTGATCACGCCTTTGCCAGCCAGTACCTGTTCGCTGCGGAACACCGGCATGCCGAGCGCGGTTTCCAGGTCCTTGGCGCCGATCTTCAGCTTGGCTTCGGGGTTCTCCAGCAGCTTGACCACAGCTTTGCGCACCAGTTTGCCCAGTTGCTTCTCCAACTGGCGCACGCCGGCTTCGCGGGCATAGCCGTCGATCACCAGGCGCAGGGCGCTGTCGCTGATGCTGAGGCTGGTCTTGGAAACGCCGGCCTTTTCCAGTTGCTTGGGCCACAGGTGGCGCTTGGCGATGGTCAGTTTCTCTTCGGTGATATAGCCGGACAGGCGGATCACTTCCATGCGGTCGAGCAACGGCCCGGGTATTGAATCAAGGGTGTTGGCAGTGCACACGAACAACACCTTGGACAAGTCCAGGCGCAGGTCGAGGTAGTGGTCGAGGAAGTCGACGTTCTGCTCGGGGTCGAGGGTTTCCAGCAACGCTGATGCCGGGTCACCTTGGTAGCTCTGGCCCATCTTGTCGATTTCGTCGAGCATGATCACCGGGTTCATCACTTCGACGTCTTTCAGGGCCTGCACCAGCTTGCCGGGCTGGGCGCCGATGTAGGTGCGGCGGTGGCCCTTGATCTCGGCTTCATCACGCATGCCGCCGACGCTGAAGCGGTAGAACGGCCGGCCGAGCGATTCGGCGATGGACTTGCCGATGCTGGTCTTGCCCACCCCGGGCGGGCCCACCAACAGCACGATCGAACCGCTGATTTCGCCTTTCCAGGCGCCCACGGCGAGGAACTCGAGGATGCGCTCCTTGATGTCGTCGAGGCCGGAATGGTACTGGTCGAGGACTTTGCGCGCATGCTTGAGGTCGAGCTTGTCTTTGCCGTACACGCCCCACGGCAGGGCGGTGGCCCATTCCAGATAGTTGCGGGTGACGGCGTATTCGGGCGAGCCGGTTTCCAGGATGGCCAGTTTGCCCATCTCTTCATCGATGCGCTTGCGTGCCTGGGGCGGCAGGGTCTTGCCTTCCAGGCGCTGTTCGAACTGTTCGAGGTCGGCGCTGCGGTCGTCCTTGGTCAGCCCCAGCTCCTGCTGGATGACCTTGAGTTGTTCCTTCAGGAAGAATTCGCGCTGGTGCTCGCCGATCTGCCGGTTGACCTCGGCCGAGATCTCGTTCTGCAAGCGCGCGACTTCCACCTCTTTGCGCAGCATTGGCAGTACCTTTTCCATGCGTTTGAGCATGGGCACGCAATCGAGCACTTCCTGCAACTGGTTGCCGGTGGCCGAGGTGAGCGCGGCGGCGAAGTCGGTGAGCGGTGAAGGGTCGTTGGGGCTGAAGCGGTTGAGGTAGTTCTTCAGCTCTTCGCTGTACAGCGGGTTGAGCGGCAGCAGCTCTTTGATCGCGTTGATCAGTGCCATGCCGTAGGCTTTGACCTCGTCGGTCGGCTCGGCGGGCTGGCGCGGGTATTCGACTTCGACCAGGTAGGGCGGGCGGTGGTGCTTGAGCCAGTTGCGGATGCGCACCCGGGACAGGCCCTGGGCGACGAACTGCAATTTGCCGTTTTCGCGGCTGGCATGGTGCACCTTGACCAGCGTGCCGTACTGCGGCAGTGCCGAGGTGTCGAAGTGGCGGTGGTCTTCTGGCGGGGTGTCCATGAAGAACAGCGCCAGGCAGTGGTCCGGTGACTTGGCCACCAGGTCGAGCGTTTCGGCCCAGGGTTCTTCATTGACGATGACCGGCAGTACCTGGGCCGGGAAGAACGGGCGGTTGTGGATCGGGATGACGTAGACCTTGTCCGGCAGCTGCTGGCCGGGCAGGGCGAGGGCGTGGCCGGCTTCGGCCTGGAGGGTGTGTTCGACTTCGCTGTGTTCGTCAGGGTGTTCGGGGAAATCCTGCTGGTCGCTCATGGGGCACCTGCGTGAATGACTATGGTGCTTAGATGGGGCGGGGAGGGATGGGTTTCAATGGTTCGGGCGCAGCCTTGTGTCGCGATTGGGCTGCGCAGCAGCCCCAGAATCCATCCAGCATTCTAGATCGTTGGGGCAGCTGCGCGACCCAATCGCGACACAAGGCCGCTCCCACAGGGTTGAGCCTGCGGGAGCGGTGTAGCTTACTCAGCTAATTTGTAAGCGATGATGTAATCGCCCATCTTGGTGCCCAGCGAGCCATGGCCGCCGGCAGTCACCAGCACGTACTGCTTGCCGTCCTTGCCGGTGTAGCTCATCGGCGTGGCCTGGCCACCCGCTGGCAGGCGCGCTTTCCACAACTCCTTGCCGTTGTTCACGTCATAGGCGCGCAGGTACTGGTCGAGCGTGCCGCTGAGGAAGCCGACGCCACCGGCGGTGACGATCGAGCCACCCATGCTCGGCACGCCAATCGGCAGGCCGATCGGTAGCGGGGTGCTGTCGCGGGTGGTGCCGTTCTTGTGTTTCCATACCACCTTGTTGGTGAACAGGTCGATGGCGGCGACGTAGCCCCAGGCGGGTGCCTGGCACGGTACACCAAGCGGCGACATGAACGGATGCATGGTCACTGCATACGGTGCGCCGGTGTTCGGCTGCACGCCGCTGGTCTCGCTTTCGCGCTTGCTGCCTTCGGCAACCTGCTCACGCGGGATCATCTTCGACACGAACGCCATGTAGTTGGGCGAAGTGAACAGCAACTGGCGCACCGGGTCGACTGACACGCTGCCCCAGTTGAATACACCGACGTTGCCGGGGTAGACCAACGAACCTTGCTCGGATGGCGGGGTGTACTGGCCTTCGTAGCGCAGCTCGCGGAACTGAATGCGGCACAGCATCTGGTCGAAAGGCGTGGCGCCCCACATGGCCTGTTCGGTCAGCTCTGGGCCGAGCAGGTTGAGGTCGGAGCGGGCCTGGGTTGGCGAGGTGTGGTCGCCTTCCACTGCGCCTTGTGGGGTGGGGATCTCGCGGATCGGCACGATTGGCGTACCGTCGCGGCGGTCGAGCACGTACAGGCTGCCTTGCTTGGTCGGTACGATGATCGCCGGTTTCACACCATCGTCGGTTTTCAGGTGTACCAGGGTCGGCTGGCTGCCGACGTCCATGTCCCACAGGTCGTGATGGGTGAACTGGTAGTTCCAGCGTGCCTTGCCGGTGGCCAGGTCAAGTGCGACCACGCCGGCGCTGTACTTCTCGGCGCCCGGGGTGCGGTCGGCGCCCCACTGGTCCGGGGTCTGGTTGCCCAGCGGCAGGTAGATCATGCCAAGGTCTTCGTCGACGCTGGCGATCGACCACATGTTGGCCGAGTTGCGGCTATACATTTTGCCGGCAGCCAATGGCTTGGTGTCGTCCGGGTTGTTGCTGTCCCAGTTCCACACCAGGTGGCCGTCGTGCACGTCGTAGGCGCGGATCACCCCGGACGGCTCATTGGTCGACTCGTTGTCGGTGACGTGGCCACCGATGATCACCAGGTCACGGGTAATCGCAGCAGGTGAGGTGGAGTAATAGCCGCCGGCAGTGAACGGGCCGATGCCGGTGGTGAGGTCGATCACGCCCTGGTTGGCGAAGCCTTCGCAGACCTTGCCGTTGTCGGCGTTGATGGCGATCAGGCGGGCATCTGCGGTAGGCAGGTAGAGGCGACGTGGGCACGCTTGGGCCACGGCCTGGCCTGCGTCGGTAATTTTCGGCGCCGGGCTGCCGTCGCGGCTGACGTAGCGGTTTTCGTCATAGTACGAGACGCCACGGCACGTCATGTGGGCAAAGCCCTTGAAGGTGCCGGTCGGGCTCTTGACCTGCGGGTCGTAGCGCCAGATTTCCGCGCCTGTGTCCGGGTCCAGCGCCAGCAGGCGGCTGTGCGCGGTGCAGGCGTAGAGCATGCCGTTGACCTTCAGCGGGGTGTTCTGGTTAGTCAGCTCCACCGGGTCGTTTTCGGTGGGCAGATCACCGGTGCGAATGCGCCAGGCTTCTTCCAGACGGTAGGCGTTCTGCGGGGTGATCTGGCGCAGCGGCGAGTAGCGGTCGCCATGCTCGGTACGGCCGTAGGCCTGCCATTCGCCGTCGGGCATGGCCGGGGCGGCGCTGGCCATTTCGCTGCTGTCGCGGCCCAGTTCGCCGAACACTTCACCGGGATGGGTGAACTGGCTGGCCAGCGCGCAAGCGCCCGAAGCGACCACTGCCACGCCGAGCAGTGCAGTGTTGGCTTTGCTGGCTGGGCCGATCAGCGGGCGACGTGCCCACGGCAGTAGCAACACCACGCCGATGGCGAACCAGATAGCCAGCCGTGGCACCAGTTGCCACCAGTCCAGGCCTACTTCGAGCAGGGCCCACACGGTGCTGCCCAGCAGCACCAGGCCATACAGGCCCAGGGCGATCCGGCGTTGGGCCAGCAGCAGGATGCCCGACAGGGCAAAGCCGATACCGGCGATCAGGTAGTAAAGTGATCCGCCCAGCTGGCTCAGCTTGATACCGCCGGCCAGCAGGGCCAGGCCCATCAGCAACAGCAGCGCGCCAACCAGGCGCGGTAGCCAGCGGCTTCCTTGGTTCGCACCTTCAGTGCTCATCGTAGGTTCTCCGTCAGGTCAAAAAAGGGGTTAGAAACTGCTCTGGATCTTCAGGCCGCCGATCAGGGCGCCATCGACCTGCGACACCCCGCCCGGGTGGCGGATGTATTGCAGGTTGGGGCGTACCGTGAGCCAGTCGGCCAAATGGATGCCGTAGTACAGCTCGGCGCTGTACTCGGTGTCCTGCACTGGCAGGAAGCCTGGGTTGTCGTAGTCGTAGAGGCCGGCGGCCTGGTTGACCAGGCGGGCGTTCTTGCGATAGGCAGGGTTGACGTGCACGCGGGCCAGGGCGAAACCGATGTCGTCCTTGGCGCGGGCATTGAAGGGCCCTTTGTATACCAGTCCTGCCTGCACATAGTTGTCGATGGCATTGGTCTTCTTGTCATGCACCGTGGCGTTGGCGAACACGCTCAAGCCGCGCGACTGGTCGGACGCCAGCGAGGTGACCTGCTGCTGGGCGCCAATCCACAAGCCGTGCTTGCTCGAGCTGCTGCGGTAGGCGGCGCCGCTGAGGGCGGCCGGCTGACCGTTGCTGTCCTTGAGAACATCTTGTGCCTTGGCATTACTGTAGTAGTAGCCGGCACGATATTCCCCTTTCAAGCCTTGGATACGTGGGGTCCATACCAGTTCGAGCGGCATTACCGCACCCTGGGTGCCGCTGCCGCTGAGCTTGAAACCATTGCCAGATTCGAGGTTGGAAGGGTTCTGCTCGAAGACGCCGACCTGTGCGTACAGCTCAGGGGAAAGGTTGTAGCGCACGCGCAGGGCCCACTGGCTGACTGGCCAGTTGTACCAGATGCCACCCACCCAGTTGCCCACCTGCGAGCCGCAGAAGGCCAGGTTCTGGAAGTCGCAAGGGAAGCTGTTGAAGTCTTCGCCTTCACCGAAGCGGCCGAATTTCACATCCAGCGCACCATCGAAGTACTTCTGCTTGATCCACATCTGCGTCAGCCGCCAGGTTTCGCCGCGGCCCCAGACTTCCTGGGCGGAGGTGAAGCCGCCGACACGCGGGTCGTTGATGCGGTCGTTGCTGATGTTGTCGCCGTGGCGCTCGGTGACGGTCAGCTGGAGTTCGGTGTCGTGCCAGCCGAGGATCTTGTCCAGGTCCAGGTGGCTGCCAAAGGTGAACTGGTCGCTGTAGCGCGCGGTGCGGTCGTGGTCGTAGCCGCCGTGCAGGTTGCTGCCCATCTCGCCGGTGTAGCCAAGGGTGAAGTCGTAGCCTTTTTCCAGCAGTTCGCTGCGGGTTCCACCCCAGTCACCGAGCATCCACGGGGAGTCGCTGGCGAACATTTCGCTGGCGCTGGCGGGGGTTGCCAAGGCACTGAGGGCGAGGCCGATGTAACAGGTTTTAGGCAGTTGGAGCATGAGATAGCGCTATCTTTTGATTATTGAAAAAACGGCAAGCGCATCGAAGGGCGGGCCCCTCAATGGATATGGCGACAAGATTGTTCGATGAAGCGTTTCAGCTTGCGGCGGGGAGGATATAGGGGAAACTATAAGAAAAAAAGACAAATTGTCGCAGATGACTGTTGCTGAACGGGCAACAGTCGTCATTAATCGAGGCAGGTGTAGGAGCGGGTTCACCCGCGAATGCGCCGGTTGACCTACCATCGTATTCGCGGGTGAACCCGTTCCTACACCGATCTTCGTCGCTTGTGGTTCAGAAGGTGGTACGCAACCCGACTTCCACACTGCGCCCCGGCGCCGGTGCGATATCGCGCAGGATCGAACTGGCGTAGCGCACGGTCTGGTCGGTCAGGTTTTCGCCGCGCACAAACGCCAACCACTGGCTTTGACCAATGTCGAAGCGGTAGCCAACGCTGGCCCCCAGCGTGGTGTAGCCATCGGTGCTGGTTTCGTTGGCGGGTTTGCGGTGCTGCGATGCGGCATGTTGCACATCTACTCGCGCCTGCCAGCGGTCCAGCTCCCAGACCAGGCCGCTGTTCAGGCGTAGCGGGGCGATACGGGGCAGGGGCTCGCCACTGTCGAGGTTCTTGGCCCGGGTATAGTCACCGGACAGCTCCAGCGCGAAGCTGCCGTAACGATTCTCGGCCAGCTGCCAGCGGTCCTGGGCCTCGATGCCGTAGAAGCGCGCCCGCACGCCTTGGTACTGGTATTCCGGGAAGCCTTCATGGTCGTGATCGTGGTCATCCTCGTCATGGTCGTGATCATGCCCGCCCTCACGCAGGTTGCCGGTGCCGATCAGGCCGATGTAGTTGCGAAAGTGGCTGTAGAACACCCCGACACTGCCCTTGTGGGTGCCGTTGTCGAAGCGCAGCGCCAGGTCGGCGGAAATGGCCTTTTCCTTGTTCAGGCTGGCATCACCCACTTCAAAGGCGCCGGTGGCCACGTGGGCGCCGTTGGCATACAACTCGTAGAAGGTCGGGGCGCGCTCGGTGTAGCCGAGGTTGGCCGCCAGCGACCAGACCGGGTCGAGCTGGTACACCGCGCCAGAAGACAGGCTAAAGGCGTTGAAGCTGCTGGCGCTGTCGGCGTCAACGAAGTTCTCGTTGCCTTTGGCGTCCGGGTCTACGCGGGTATGCTCCATGCGCGCGCCCAGGTTGAGGTTCAGGCGCTCGTTGGCTTGCCACTGCTCGAGCATGAACAGTGCCACGCTGTCGGTATCGGTATGCGGGACGAAGGCTTCCTCGCCGAGGGCCGAAAACTCGTTACGGCTGACCTGGGCCCCAATGACCCCTTCCACTGGTCCGAGCGGTTGGTGGCGGGCTTCGATACGCGCTTCGTAGCCTTTGTTCTTGAAGGTGGTATGGACCTCGCCTTCTTCGATTTCTTTGTGCTCGTAGTCGGTGTAGCCGGCATCTACCTTGACCGAGCTGAATGGGCCGTCCAGATCGCGCAGTTCGGAGGCGAAGGCGTAGTGATCCTGTTTCATGTCCAGGCGCACGCCGGACTCGGCCACCGAGCCATAGTTGCTGTCGTAGCCGCTGTACGACAGGCCGGCGTAGCCGTGGTCCCAGTGGTAGGCACCACCGATTGCGCCGCCGTCCTGGCGACCGTCGCTGTTTTCCAGGCGGTGTTTGCTGCCGGGCTCGTCGGCATCGCGCACCTTGGCGCTGCGGGCGTAGCCAGGGATGCGCAGATCGTTGAACTGGCGGCTGTTGGCGTCCAGGTGCAGGGCGAAGGCACCGTTACCGGCCTCCAGCTTGCCAGCGCTGCTGCGAGTGGTGTCGGCACCGCCGTAACGCAGTTCGCCGGCACCGTGGATGCCCTCGATCGGAGCATCCGGAATGCGGTTGTCGAAGGTGTTGACCACCCCGCCAATGGCGTTGCCGCCGTAAAGCAGGGCGGCTGGGCCACGGACGATTTCGACGCGATCGACCGTCACCGGGTCCAGGGGCACGGCGTGGTCATAGGACAGCGACGAGGCATCCAGGGCGCCGACGCCGTTGCGCAGAATGCGGATGCGGTCGCCGTCCAGTCCGCGAATGACCGGTCGGCTCGCGCCAGGGCCAAACCAGGTAGAAGCGACACCGGGCTGCTTGTTCAGGGTTTCACCCAGGCTGCCGTGCTGTTGTTGCAGCAGGTTTTCGCCTTCGAGCACGGTGCTGGGGGCGGCCAGTTGGCGGTTACCCAACGGGTTGGCGGTGATGACCTGTGGTTCGAGTTCTACGGCCTGGCTGGGGGATGCAGCCAGCCAGAGTGCGATGGCAAGGGGGGAGAGGCGAAGCGGTGTGTGCAGCATGGGGATGGGGCGTTCCTTGGCAGATGCTTTTTAGTGTTACAACATAACATAACTATTCCATCACAGAGGTTTAGCCGCTGACCAGCGATTTTTCTGTCGACTCGACGGATCCCTCCCACCACTACACTCGTGTAAGGTGCGCATCTTTCCTACGGAGCACAGCATGAGCACGCCCCAACACAACGCGCTGCACGGCAAGACCCTTGAACAGATCCTCACCGAGCTGGTGGCGCATTACCAATGGCCTGGCCTGGCCGAGCGTATCGATGTGCGCTGCTTCAAGAGCAACCCGACCATCAAGTCGAGCCTGACGTTCCTGCGCAAAACACCGTGGGCGCGGGAAAAGGTCGAGCAGCTGTACGTGAAGCTGCAGCGCCAGGCCTGACATGTCGCGTCGCCCTTGGCTGACCGGCATGGCTGTGCTGGGCTGGTTCGGCCTGGCCGTGCAGGTGAACCTGGTGCTGCTGGCGCGTTGGCAGGAACAGGCCAGCCTGATTGGCGGCCTGATCAATGTGTTCGGCTACTTCACCGTGCTTACCAATACCCTGGTGGCGACGGTGCTCAGCTATGCCGCGTTCGGTCGGGAGGGTCGTGGCAAACGCTTTTTCCTGTCGCCCTCGGTAAGCTCTGCAGTGGCCGTCAGTATCGTGCTGGTGGCGCTGGCCTACAGCGTGCTGCTGCGCCATTTGTGGCAACCACAGGGTTGGCAATGGCTGGCGGACGAGTTGCTGCACGACGTGATGCCGGTGCTGTATGCCTTGTACTGGTGGTGCGAAGTGCCCAAGGGCAGTTTGCGGCTATGGCATTTGCTGGTGTGGGCGGTGTACCCGGCGGTCTACTTTGGTTATGCGCTGTGGCGGGGGAGCGAGATTGGCGTGTATGCCTACCCGTTTATCGATGTGGCGAGCCTGGGGTATGGGCAGGTGATGCTCAATGCGCTCGGGGTGCTGGCGGGTTTCTGGGGGATAGGGCTGGTGTTGCTTGGGCTGGATCGGTGGCGGGGGCTGCACAGACTGGCCTGACCTGTACCGGCCTCTTCGCGGGCAAGCCCGCTCCCGCAGAGAAATCACAAGCCCAGGGGCTGTGGTATTCGCTGTGGAAGCGGGAGACACGCGGCCGGGGTGTCAGCAGCGGGGCACAAGATTTCTGACATCCCCAAATGGCCTGGGCCGCGATGGCGTCTTAGTGCTTCTTCCCTTGCATGCTCGAAACCCATTGCTCGCTGCGACTATGCCCACTGGTCCTCAACACGCCCAGGTCCAGCGCATTTTCGCCATCCGCCGCCATTTTGCTTTTGGCTATCTCGGCGATTGCCGTGCCCAGGTCCACCGGTGAGTTGGACGCATCCAGCGACAGGTCTCGGCGATAGTCATTACCGCTTAGCGTTTCCTGGGTGATCGAGTTGGCGTCGAGCCTCACGTCACCCTTGGCCGACTGCAAGCGTGCCCCCACCAGATGAGCGTTGCCACCGACCTGCAGGTCTATGCCGTCGCTGCTTTTAAGCGTGGTCTGACGCGCCACGTTGTCGCGCTGTGCATGCGACACGTCGAGGCTGACGGTCGGCGAGAACCCTGGGTCTGCCTTGCTCAGGGCCGAACCGGCCGTTTTCTCGACCTTGCCTCCCAGCGGGCCAGCCACCGATTTGGCCGCGTTGACATAGCCCTGCGGGTTTTTCTCCTGGCTCAGCCTGACATCGCCCTTCACGCTCAGGGTGTCGACGCTGTCCTTGAGGCTGGCGATGCGCAGGTCACCGTCGATTGTGCCGCCAATATGCCCTGCATCCAGGGTGGCACTCTCGATGCGGGTATCGCCACGGCTTTGCAGGTCGATGCGCTCGGCGCGCAGGTCACTGGTATTCCAGGTGAGGTTGTCGCGCTTGTCGAGTTCAACCTTGAGCCGGCCATGCAGACCGCGGGTGTCCAACGCGCCCTTGGCCATGTTGAAACCGGCGCCGGCCGAGATGTCGAGGTTGTCGCGTCGCTCCTGGCTGGAAGAGGCTTCAACCAGCATGCCGCCATTCGAGGCGTCGAGGGTTATCTGTTCGGCCGAGGCCTGCAGACCTTGCAGGTGCAGGGCGATGTCCTCGCGGGCGCTGCTGCTCAGGGTCAGTGTGCCGTTGCTGGCAAACTGGGCATCGACCGCCTGCCGTGCTTGTTCGTCTTGCTTGCCGTGGCTGAAGTGGCCGCCGATGGCTCCCCCCTTGGTCTGGCCAGCCTTGGCCGCCAGCTCCATGCCGCCACCCAGGTTGCTGCCTGCGGCTTGCTGGGTATTGCTGGCCGCCTTGACCTGCAACTGGCCGCCACTTTGCACCTGTATGTCGCCGGCCTTGGCCTCGCGGCTACCAATGCGCGTGCCTTCGAGCAACAGGTCGCCTGTGCTGGTCAGCTTTACCTCGCCCTTGGCGTCGATTTGTGCCACTTGAGCCTTGCCCTGCGTGCTCAGCTTCTGGCCATGCTCCAGATAACCCCGGCCATCGACACCGGTGCTGCCCGGGCGGTTGCCGACTTTGGCCCAGGCATTGCCATCGAGCTGGCGTGACTGCTGTTCGGCCTGGTCGGTCGCCTGGGGTAAGGCCAGCGACCCGGCACTGTGCATGACCACGCTGCCTTCACCGCCATCGATGTGGGCCCCTTCGTAGCGGCCATCGCTGCCCAGCTGTACCTGGATACCCTGTTGCCCGTAAAGGCTGCCGGGCACAGCGCTGCTGGCAATATCCTTTTTATCCAGCGACCCTCCTTTGCCGGCGGCGCGTACATTCAAGTCCTCGCCGGTGCTGGTGTCCAGGCGCGCGTCGCCACCATAGGCCAGGCGTTGAACGGTGGTTTCCTGGGTATTTTCGGCGGCGCTCACCTGGTGCTGTTGCGCCTCGATCTTCAGCGAGCCGGCATTGGCCCGCCAGGCTGTGCCCTGGTCGGCCAGTGTCTCAGCCTTGACCTCGACCTTGGCTGCGGACAACTCGCTGACCTGAGCAATGCCACGGCGCTGGTTTTCCAGGCGCTTGAGGTGTTCAACCGTCATGTCGGCACCCACGCTGGGCGGCGCCATGGCGTCTTCGGGTGAGGCTTGCTGGAAGCGCGGGGCTTCCTCACCCAGCACCAGGCGCTCGATAGGGCGGGTCAGGTCGCGGTATTCGATACTGGCGCCCAGGCTACCCGACCAGTCGTCACGGGTTTGTTCATGTTCATGGGTATCCTGCACCGCACGGTTGTCGATGCGTTCGGCGGTCACCTGCAGGGTGTTGCCGGCCTCGACGTGCGCGGCCTCGGTGAGCAGTGCATCACTGCGCAATTTCAGATCGCCGCTGGCCTGCAACTCGCTGCGCTGCACCTTGCTTTCGCGTTCGGCTTGCACCTCGCGGTTGTGATGGCCTTCGAACAAACTGCCCAGACGGTCGATGCCACCGGTTACCGTCAGCCCGCCACCACTTTCGGTGGTGCTGGTGGCTGTGTCACGGTCGTTGCGGGTCGCCCCCAGTGTCACTTCCCGTGCCTGCACATCGAGGTCGCCAGCAGTGGCCTGGACCTTGCTGCCGTTGACCTGCAGGTGCGCGCCGCTGCTCATGCCCACCGAGGCGCCTTTGAGCTCACTGGCAACCTGGGTGGTCGCGCGCTGCTTGCCGGTGGTGGTAACGACCTCATAGGCCACGCCAGCCGCATACTGGCGGGACTCGGGCTTGCCATCCTCGGCTTCCTGGGTCTGTCTGGCGCTGGCCGTGAAACCGCGTTGTTGGTCGCGGGTTTCGCGTTCATCGACCGATTGCGCACTGCCAATCAGCAGGTCGCCTTTGGCCTCGACTTGCAGGTGCTTGCCAGCTTCGACCTTGGCGCCCTGGATGCGCATCTCTTCGGCGCTGGCCAGGCGCAGGTTGCTGGTCGAGCTGACGTCGCTGACCAGTACCTGCTGTTTGCGGTCCGTGCTTTCGTGCTTGCTGCCGATCAGGCCGAACAGCTTACTGTCGCTGGTGCGCTGGGTGGAGGTCGTGCTGCCATGGTCTGCCTCGATGGCCAGCGAGCCGTTCTCGCTGTAGAGCACCGCGTCCTGTTTGCCGAACACGGTGCTGCCTTTGATGGCAACCTGGTCGGCTCTCACGGTGAGCTCGCCATCGCTGGTTACCGTGCTGCCCGCGACGACCTGGCCCTCGGTGTCGTTACCTTTGCGGTCACCAAAGAATGTGCCGGACACCAGGTCGCCTCGGTAGTCGCGTTGGGTGCCGTGTTCCTGCAGGGTGGTGGTGCCGATGTCTGCCTGTTTTGCCTGGATAGCCAGATCGCCGCGGCTGTGCAGGCTGCTGCCCTGCACGTTGAGGTTGTCGCTTGCCTTTATCGACATGTGCCCGGCGCTCAGGGTACTGCCCTTTGCGGTTTCCTTGAGCTGATCGCGATCGCTGTCACCGCGCCATAAATCCTTGCGATGACGCACCTGCTGTTCGGTGCGTTTACTATCGATGCCGGCGATGATGTCCAGGCCGGCACCGCTGTCGACCGTCAGCTCGTTACCGGCGTCCACCTTCGCTGCGGTCATGCGCATGTCGTCGCCGGACTGCAGCAGCACGCTGTCAGTGCCCAGCAATTGGCTGCCCTGTTGCTGCTGGTGGGTGGTGGTGGTCTTGCTGTTGTAGGTTTCGCGGGTGACGAACCAGAACTTCTTGTTCCAGCTATCACTGTCGTGCTTGATGTGCTCGATTGTCTTGGCATCCAGTGTGAGCTTCTTGCCGGCCCTTGCTTCGATTCGCTGGGCCTGGCCGTCAACCGTTTCAAGCATCAGGTCATCGGCAGCGGTGAGTTTCAGTAGGCCACGCTCGCTGCGCAGCTCGGTCGGGCGGTCGCCAGTGCCGCTGACATGCAGGCCCCCGGCCGAGCTGATGTCGACCCCCTCGGTGCCCAGAATCTGCGAGGCCCCCACACGCACACCCGCGCCTTCGGCAGTACTTACCACACGGATACGCCCGGCGCGCATGGCGCCGAACAGGCTGGCGTCAATGCTCGAAGAGGGGCTGGGCAGGTGTTCGAGCACCTCGCCGCTGCGGCTGTCGATACGGTTGCGACCGACGGTGATGTCGAGCGTTTCGCTGGCCATGAGCAGGCCTTTGCTGTCCACGCGCGGTGCGATCAGTTCGAGTGCGCCACCGGCATTGCTCTGGCCATGCTCAAGTACCTGCAGGGTCCCACTGGCAGTGAGCGTATCGAGGTACCTGAGCTGCTGCTCCTCGAATTGCGGGGTGCCCACCACGAAGCCCGCGCGGGTGGTGTTGATGAAACTGCCGCCGTTGAGGGTGATGCCATTGGGGTTGGCCAGGATGTAGTCGGCCGGGCGCCCGAAGATTTCCTGTGGCCCCTCGATCAGCGAGGCGTTGCGGCTGACCACTTCGTTAAGAATGGTCGAGGCGGCCTGGCCCTGAAACTGCGGGTTGGCCGCCAGGGCACCGGCCAGTTGCGATTGCCCGGCTGCGGTGGCGTTGTTCAGCACCAGGCCTGGGGTGCCAACGTTGTAGTCGATGAACTGGTTATGTGACAGCCCCCTGGCGTTGGGCGGCACGATGTCGATGACCGGTACCCCGTGGCCGTTGTGGATGACCGGGGTACCCCCGGGGCCGCTGGCTGCTTCCAGCCCGGTCTGAGCCAGTGCGGCGCTGGGCCCGAACACCGCGAAGAAGATTGCCCAGCGCAAGGTATCCGGGCGAACAGGCGGTAACTGCGAGAGTGTTTGCATTTTCTCGTTCTCTTTGTTGTGGGTGAATCAGATGCTCAGTGTCCAGTCCAGTACCCAGAAGCCGGGCTCCAGCCGCGGGCGGGGCAGGTCGCTGGTGTACAGGGCGCGTTGGTAGTCCAGGCGCAGGCGGCTGCCGGGCAGGGTCAGCTCCAACCCTGCGGCGGCCCCGGCCAGGCGCTGTGACGGTTTGCCTTCGGCGGTGCGAACCCAGCCCTGGTCCAGGCCGATGTAGGGGCGTATCTCGAAGGGGGGGGCCCAGGTCAGCGGCAGCGCTTGGCTGAACGTATTGCGCCAGACGGCGCTGCTGGCACCGGAGTAAGTGTGCAGACGAAAGCCGCGGACAGCCGAATCGTCGCTCACCAGCAGCTGTTCGACGGCAGGCAACAGGTCGCGGCTGTACTGCAGGGCCAACTCGCTCTGCCAGCGCCAAGGGTTGGGTGCCGGGCCCTGACGCAGGTGCAGCAGGTTGGCGCGGTATTTGCGAAAGTCCGGGCGCAGGCGTTGAGCACCCAACGGCGAACGGTCGGCACCCAATGCGTCAATGCCTTGGGCAACGCCGAAGTAGCCGTTCCACAAGCCACTTTCGAGCCACAGCAGGTTGATCCCGGCCTCTACCGTGGTCAGCGTCGGGCTCTGCTGGACGATAACCGCGCCAGCGCTGCGGTTGACCAGTTGCTTGCGGTCCAGCCGGGCACTGGCGCTGAGCAGGCCTTGCTGGTTGCGCCACAACACCCGCTCGATACTCAGGCCCTGATAGCTGCTGCTGCCGTCGACAGCCTTGTCGCTGTAGGGGAGGGGGGCTTGATAACGTAGCTGGCTGGCGCTGAGGGCAAAGGTCCAGGCGCCATAGGGGATGCTGTAGTACAGCGACATGCCTTGGCTTTGGCCGGGCGTATCGAGCACCGTGCTGGTCAACGACAGGCGCAGCTCATCATTGAGGCCAAGCGGGCTGTCCAGGCCAATACCGAGGTTGAGGCGGTGGCGGCCGGTCAGCTCGCTGCCCCGGTTGTCGAAGCGGCTGTCCAGGTGCCAGCGTGAACCAACCTTGCCTGGCTGCACGACCACGCGGGTGCCGCCCTGCAGTTCGCCGGGCAGCAGGGTGGCGCCCAGCTCATAGGCGCGTAGGCGGTTGAGCTGGTCCAGGCCTTGCTCAAGGTCGGGCAGGTACAGTGGCTGCCCGAGCAGGCCAGGGAAGGCGCTGGAGAGGGACAACGGCAAGTCGGGGCCTGCCAGTTCGATGGTTTCGACAAAACCTTCGACAATGACGATGTCCAGCGGCATGCCCTCTTCTGGGGGCTGCCGCAGGTAGGGTCGGCTGGTTGGGTAGCCGGCTTGAACATAGCGTTGGGTGATGGCTTTGAGCAGCCGGTTGATGTCGGCGATGCCCATGCAGGCAGGTGTGAAAGCACGGAGCGTCGGCGCCAGTGCCGAGCTCGAAAGCCGGTGCATGCCAGCCACGCGCACGCCATCGACTGCCCAGCAGTGATCGTCGTGGGGGTGGCGGGAAGTGGTGTTGGTCGGTTCAGCCGGGACGGGGATACGCTGCCAGCGTTCCAGCCGCTGCTGTTGCTCCAGCTGCCGCAGCCCCTGCTGCTGATCGCGCAGTTGCTGGCTGGCAGGGTCGTCGGCCAGCACCTGGGGAATGGACAGCAGGCCTGAAAGGCAACTGGCCGACAGCCAATGGGCGATGCGGTGAATCAGGCACGGCATTGAAGCACCCCGCAAATGATGTACGGTTTTCGTACTCGTCTGCGTGGATGCTAAAAATTAAGTCATTCGCCTGGATGCAGTACCCTGCCTAAGCACCTGTAAGGCAGGTTCTCGCAAAACGGTGGGAAGGTTCCTACAACCGTTGCCGGAAGGCCCTATATCAAGGCCGGATCTCGATCAGCGTTCCATCCCGTACCAGATCCCACACTTCCTGCATGTCGCGGTTGCGCATGGCGATGCAACCATCCGTCCAGTCCAGGGTATGGAAGTACCATTCCGGGTATTCATCGTTGATCGGCGTGCCGTGAATCATGATCATGCTGCCGGCATTCACCCCTGCCCGGGTCGCGCGGGCGGCATCGCTGATGTTCGGATAGTTGATGTGCATGGCCAGGTTGAAGCGGTCGCTCTGCTTGCGCCAGTCCAGCCAGTACAAGCCCTCTGGGGTTTTCTTGTCGCCTTCGCGTTCCTTGGCACCCTTGGGCTGCTTGCCCAGCGAGATGCGGTAGGTTTTCAGCGGCTCGCCACGGCTGATCAGCTGCAGCCGGCGCTCGGACTTGATCACCAGCACCTTGTCGATCAACGGTTGCATGGCTTGCTGCGAAGGCGATGGGGATTGCGCTGCCGGCACGGGCTTGCGGATGATGGTTTCGGTGAAGGCCGCCTGGGACACCGAGGTAACGCAAAGGCAGAAGAAGGCAAGCAACCAGCGCATGGAACAGTATCCCTGAAGGCTTTTAGGTGTGTGGCGACACGTTCATCGGCGGCAGGTATTCATGGCCTATGGGGTAGTGCTGGCCGATGCGGTCGCGATAGTAGCATTCTAGTGTGCGGGTGACGGTGCGGAAAGCCAGCTCGTCCCACGGTATCTCATGTTCTTCGAACAGGCGTACCTCCAGGCTTTCCACACCGACGGCAAAGTCCAGGTCCGCCAACTCGGCGCGAAAGAACACATGCACCTGGCTGATGTGCGGTAGATCGAACAGCTGGTACAGGGATGTCGGCCCGACCCGGGCGCAGGCTTCCTCGACGGTTTCGCGACGCGCGGCCTGGTCGAGGGTTTCGCCGTTTTCCATGAAACCGGCGGGCAGGGTCCAGAAGCCCCGGCGCGGTTCGATGGCGCGGCGGCACAGCAACACCTGGCTACCCCAGGTCGGCAACACGCCGGCCACGATGTTGGGGTTCTGGTAGTGGATGGTCTGGCAAGAGCCGCAGACGTACCGCAGGCGGCTGTCGCCCTCGGGGATCTGCTGAGTGACCGGTTGGCCGCACGCGCTGCAGAATTTCATGTGTGGTTCCTTATGTTCAAGGCTATCTTGGCGCGGCCACCGTGCCGCCGCAAGCGCTGGGGCTTGGGTGCTTCGCGGCTTTGGTGCATCATGCAACACAGGACCTGGATACGAGCGTGCGCAATGCTGGACGAGCTACTTCGCCGAATGAGCAACCACCAACCCGCGTCATTGGAAACCGACAGACGGTTCCCTGAAGCGGCGGTCCTCTTGCCCATTACCCGCAGCGAAGCGCCCGAACTGGTTTTGACCCTGCGCGCCAAGGGTCTGTCTACCCACGGTGGTGAAGTGGCCTTTCCCGGTGGCCGTCGGGACCCGGAAGACCCGGACCTGGTGTTTACTGCCCTGCGCGAGGCTGAAGAAGAAATAGGCCTGCCCCCTGGCCTGGTGGAGGTGATTGGCCCGCTCAGTCCGCTGATCTCGCTACATGGCCTGAAAGTGACGCCATTCGTCGGGCTTATTCCCGACTTCGTCGAATATCGCGCCAATGATGCCGAGATTGCGGCAGTGTTCACCGTGCCGCTGGAGTTCTTCCGCCAGGACCCGCGTGACCATACCCACCGTATCGATTACCAGGGCCGTAGCTGGTTCGTGCCAAGCTATCGCTATGGCGAATACAAGATCTGGGGGTTGTCGGCGATCATGATCGTCGAGTTGGTCAACCTGCTGTTCGATGCCGGTATCAGCCTGCATCAGCCGCCGGAGCGTTACATCAAAAATTGAGCGGGGCCTGACCCGCCGTCTGCGTCGCAGCCTGAGGAACAAGCATGAAATATCGCCTGGGTGACCTGCGGGTCGAGAGCCACCCCACCAGTTGGACCGCACCCAACGCCACGCTCATTGGCAGCGTGCGCCTGCAAGCCAATGCCAGTGTGTGGTTTGGCGCGGTGTTGCGCGGGGATAACGAGCTGATCGATATCGGCGAAGGCAGCAACGTGCAGGATGGCACGGTGATGCACACTGACATGGGCTCGCCACTGACGTTGGGCAAGGGCGTGACCGTTGGCCACAACGCCATGTTGCATGGCTGCACGGTGGGCGACTTCAGCCTGGTCGGTATCAACGCAGTGATCCTCAATGGTGCGCGCATCGGCAAACACTGCATCATCGGCGCCAACGCACTGATTGCCGAGGGCAAGGAAATCCCGGATGGTTCGCTGGTGATGGGCTCGCCGGGCAAGGTGGTACGCGAACTGACCGAGCAGCAGAAGCGCATGCTTGAAGCCAGTGCCGCACATTACGTGCACAATGCCCAGCGCTATGCGCGGGATCTGGTGGTTGATGATGAGTGAAGTGGTCGAGCGGCCGGTGGCTTCGCCGTGTGTGAGCATTTGTGCGCTGGACGAGCAGGATATCTGCACCGGCTGCCAGCGTACCGTGGCGGAGATTGGCCGCTGGGGGCGGATGGACAATGCTGAGCGCCGGGCGGTGCTCAAGCGTTGCCATGAACGGGCAGTAGAAGCCGGCCTCATCTTGCAGGCCTGACGCGAACCCTGTAGGAGCGGGTTTACCCGCGAACACCGGCGAAGCCGGTGCCATGCACCGCAGTGGCAGCTTCGCGGGCACGCCCGCTCCCACAGGTACAGCGACAGCCTTGAGGGCTGCACAACATCTGTGGGAGCGGGTTTACCCGCGAACGGCCCAGCGGTAATCTGTACGGCTTGCCCACAGACAGCCCGCCATGTTCTATCTGATTGCCTACATCAGCAGCGTAGTGCTGATCAACTACGCCTTCTCCAGTGCCCCGCACCTGGACATCATCTGGTCCGCCTGGGGCGGCCTGGTGTTTATCCTGCGCGACATGGTGCAGACCCGCTTCGGTCATGGCGCGCTGTTCGCCATGCTGGTGGCACTGGTGCTGTCCTATGTCACTTCGGAGCCGGCGATCGCGCTGGCCAGCGCCAACGCATTTTTCATTTCCGAACTGATCGACTGGCTGGTGTTCAGCATCACCCGTCGACCCCTGCGCGACCGCCTGTGGCTCAGCTCGGCGCTGAGCATCCCGGTGGATACCTTCATTTTCTTCGGCATGATCGGCGCGCTGACCCCGGCAGTGATCGGCACCGCGATGGCCTCGAAGTTCGCCGGTGTAACCGCGGTGTGGCTGGCCATGGCATTTCGCGCCCGGCGGGCTGCCGTGGCCGGTTGATGGTGTAGAATAGCGGTCCTTTTTCAGCGGGTGGCGTCTAGCCTGGCGCGGCCCCGGTTGCCTTCGAGGACCTGAAATGACCCGTATCGGAACCCCATTGTCGCCCACCGCGACCCGTGTACTGCTCTGCGGCTGTGGCGAGCTGGGCAAGGAAGTGGTAATCGAACTGCAGCGCCTGGGCGTCGAAGTAATCGCCGTCGACCGTTACGCCAATGCACCGGCAATGCAGGTGGCGCACCGCAGCCATGTGGTCAACATGCTCGATGGCGTTGCCCTGCGCGCGGTGATCGAAGCCGAGAAGCCGCATTACATCGTTCCGGAAATCGAAGCCATCGCCACCGCCACCCTGGTCGAGCTGGAAAACGAAGGTTTCACCGTGGTGCCGACCGCCCGCGCCACCCAGTTGACCATGAACCGCGAAGGCATCCGCCGCCTGGCTGCCGAAGAGCTGGACCTGCCAACCTCGCCGTACCACTTCGCCGACACCTATGAAGACTACGCCAAGGCCGTAGCCGACCTGGGTTACCCGTGCGTGGTCAAACCGGTGATGAGCTCGTCGGGCAAGGGCCAGAGCCTGCTGCGCAGCGATGCTGACCTGCAGACGTCGTGGGACTATGCCCAGGAAGGCGGCCGCGCTGGCAAGGGCCGGGTGATCGTCGAGGGTTTCATCGACTTCGAGTATGAAATTACCCTGCTGACTGTGCGCCACGTGGGCGGCACCACCTTCCTCGAGCCCGTCGGCCACCGTCAGGAGAAGGGCGATTACCAGGAGTCCTGGCAGCCACAGGCCATGAGCCCGAAGGCGCTGGCCGAATCGCAGCGCGTGGCCAAGGCGGTCACCGATGCCCTCGGCGGTCGTGGCCTGTTTGGTGTGGAGCTGTTCGTGAAGGGCGACCAGGTGTGGTTCAGCGAAGTGTCGCCGCGCCCGCATGACACCGGTCTGGTCACCCTGATTTCCCAGGACCTGTCGCAATTCGCCCTGCATGCCCGCGCCATTCTCGGCCTGCCGATTCCGGTGGTGCGTCAGTTCGGCCCGTCGGCTTCGGCAGTGATCTTGCCCGAAGGCCAGTCCCAACAGACCAGCTTCGCCAACCTGGGCGCAGCGCTGAGCGAGCCGGATACCGCCATTCGCCTGTTCGGCAAGCCGGAAATCAATGGCACCCGCCGCATGGGTGTGTGCCTGGCGCGTGACGAATCGGTCGAACTGGCGCGGGCCAAGGCGACCCGTGCTTCGCAGGCGGTCAAGGTCGAGTTCTGATCCGAGAGTGCTGGGCTGCTTTGCAGCCCTATCGCGACACAAGGCCGCTCCCACAGGGATAGCGCAGCTTCCAGGCTTACGCGATCCCTGGGGGGGGGGCTTGTGTCGCGATAGGGCCGCAAAGCGGCCCCAGTGGCTTACAGCGTGGTATTGCGCGTCTCTTTCAGGCACAGCACGGCAATCAGGCTGATCACCGCCGCCACCGACACATAGCCCCCCACCCAGCTCAACCCCCCCATGCTCACCAGTTTCTGGGCAAAGAACGGTGCCGCCGAGGCGCCGACGATACCGCCCAGGTTATACGCCGCCGAGGCACCGGTATAACGCACGTGAGTCGGGAACAGCTCTGGCAGCAGTGCCCCCATCGGCGCAAAGGTCACGCCCATCAGGAACAGCTCGATGGCCAGGAACAGCGCCACACCCGTGGTCGATCCCGAAGTCAGCAGTGGCTCCATGGTAAAGCCCGACGCTATCGCCAGCAGGCCGCCGACGATCAGTACCGGCTTGCGCCCGTAACGGTCACTGAGCCAGGCCGACAATGGTGTGGCCAGGGCCATGAACACCACCGCGAAGCACAGCAGGCCAAGGAACGTTTCGCGGCTGTAGCCCAGTGTGGTCACGCCGTAGCTCAACGAGAACACCGTGGAAATGTAGAACAGTGCATAGCACACCACCATGGCCGCAGCGCCCAGCAGGGTTGGCAGCCAGTATTTGGAGAACAGGTCGACCACCGGCATTTTCACCCGCTCGTGGCGGGCAACGGCCTTGGCAAACACCGGGCTCTCTTCGAGCTTCAGGCGCACATACAGACCAACCAGTACCAGTGCGGCGCTGAGCAGGAACGGAATGCGCCAGCCCCACTCGCGGAACTGCTCGTCGCTGAGCACCAGGGCCAGAGTCAGGAACAGGCCGTTGGCAGCCAGGAAACCGATTGAAGGGCCCAACTGTGGGAACATGCCGAACCAGGCACGCTTGCCTTCCGGAGCGTTTTCGGTGGCCAGCAGGGCCGCTCCACCCCATTCGCCGCCCAGGCCCAGGCCTTGGCCAAAGCGCAGCAGGCAGAGAATGATCGGCGCCCACACGCCAATGCTGTCATAGCCCGGCAGCACGCCGATGGCGGTGGTGGATACGCCCATCAGCAGCAGCGAGGCAACCAGCGTCGACTTGCGGCCGATGCGGTCGCCAAAATGGCCGAACAATGCCGAGCCCAGTGGGCGGGCGAGGAAGGCGATACCGAAGGTGAGGAAGGCGGCCAGCATTTGCGCGGTGCCCGACCCGGACGGGAAGAACACCGGGCCGATCACCAGGGCTGCGGCGGTGGCGTAGACATAGAAATCATAGAACTCGATGGCGGTGCCGATGAAGCTGGCAGTGGCTACCCGCGCAGGCGAGTTGACTGGCGCGGCAGGCGCTTGGGCGTAAGTACTGCTTGTCATTGAGTAAGTCCCTGACAGTCTGGTCCGGCTCCATGGGCTTGGCCCGCGATGGCTTGCCATGTAAAAGGCACGGTTACGCGGACGCCGGAGCGTTTCGTTGTGTGCGCCCGACTGACGATGGCCCAAGGGGGGTAGGGGCGGGGCGGGTACTGTTCGGGGTATTGACGCAGGACCGCAGGGCGTATCAGTGGAGCGGACTGGCCGTGGAGCGCCGGGTGCGGGTAGCAGGCGTGACGGCGGGGCTGGGTAAGCGTGACCCGAGTATAGCTATCGGGTCACGGTCCACACCAGTACCTTGCTGGCACAATTGTCCTCTGTTTCAAGGATTTCCAGGCGATAGCGGCCTATCTTCAGGCAAACAGCGCTTTCCGGGATGCTTTCCAGCGCTTCGGTCACCAGCCCGTTGAGGGTTTTCGGCCCGCCGTCGCAGGGTAGGTGCCAGCCCAGGGTGCGGTTGATTTCGCGTAACGAAGCGGTGCCATCGATGACGAAGGTGCCATCGGGCTGCGGGTGGACATGCGGGTTATCCAGGCTTTGCTCGTCCTCGAACTCGCCGACGATCTCTTCGAGAATGTCTTCCAGGGTGACGATACCCAGTACTTCGCCGTACTCGTCCACTACCACGCCCAAGCGGCGTTGCTGCTTGTGGAAGTTCAACAACTGCATTTGCAGGGGCGTGCTTTCCGGCACGAAATAGGGCTCGTAGCAGGCGCCGTGCAGCGCTTCGAGGGTCAGCCCGGCCTTGGGCAAGAGGTGGCTGATCAGCTTGGTGTTGAGGATCGCTTCGACCTGGTTGATATCGTTGTGGTAGACCGGCAGGCGGGTGTGGCGGCTGACGATCAACTGCTCGATGATGCGCTCGATCGGCTCGTCGAGGTTGATGCCATCCACTTCGTTGCGCGGCACCAGGATGTCGTTGACGGTGATCTTGTCCAGCGATTGCAGGCCGTCGAGCAGGCCATGGCGAGGCGCTTCGTGCTGTTCATCCTCATCGAAGTCATCGCTATCCTGCGTGTGCAGGGCCACCGCTGTGGGCTGTGCACGGAACGGGCGCAGAATCAGCTTGGCGGTGCCGTCCAGCAGGCAGGCCAGTGGCTGCAGCAGTGCGAGGGGCACTTTCAGCAGGCTGGCGCCAAGGCTCACGAACGCCTGCGGGTTACGCCGGGCCAGGCGTCGCGGCAGGTATTCGGCAAAAACCAGCAAGGCAAGGGTGGCGGCCAGGCCTGCCAGCCAGAAGCCGTGCTCGCCACTCTGGCGCTGGCCGACCAGGCAGGCCAGCCCCAGTACCAGCAGCTTGCCCAGGCTGGCGCACAGCACCAAGGCCTGGGCTGGCAGTACGGGCTGGCCGTCTTCGCCGGCGCGCAGTGCGCCATTGAGCTGCAGGCGGGCAGCATCCACTGCGGTGAACAGCGCTGACCACAAAAGGGCCAGTGCCAGAGTGCCGAATAGCGGTGCGTACGGCAGGGTATCCATGGGCGGCCGTCAGATATGCAAGATGAATTCGCGAACCAGCTTGCTGCCGAAATAGGCCAGCATCAGCAGGCAGAAACCGGCCAGTGTCCAGCGGATGGCCATGTGGCCTCGCCAACCCAGGCGGGTGCGGCCCCACAGCAGCACGCTGAACACCACCCAGGCGACACAGGCCAGCAAGGTCTTGTGCACCAGGTGCTGGGCGAACAGGTTGTCGAGGAACAGCCAGCCGGAGATCAGCGACAGCGACAGCAGGCACCAGCCGGCCCAGAGGAAGCCGAACAGCAGGCTTTCCATGGTTTGCAGTGGCGGGAAGTTACGGATCAGCCCGGACGGGTGCTTGTTCTTCAATTGGCGGTCCTGCAGCAGCAACAGCAGCGACTGGAACACCGCGATGGTGAACAGCCCGTAGGCCAGGATCGACAACAGGATGTGCGCAAGGATGCCGGGTTCTTCGTTGATCAGCGGTACCGTGCCGGGTGGTGCGAACTGGGCCAGCAGCGCGGTCACCGCACCCAGCGGGAACAGTAGCACCAACAGGTTTTCCACGGGTATGCGCAGGCAGGCCAGCAGGGTCAGGGAGATGACGGCCACGGCGATCAGGCTGGCGGCGCTGAAGAAGTCCAGGCTCAGGCCCAGCGGGGTGATCAGCTGGAAGAACAGTGCGCCGGCCTGGGCCAGGACCGCGATGACACCCAGCAGGCCAAGCAGGCGCTTGTCGGCCTTGCGGCCCTGGGACAGGTATGAGCCCTGGTAGATGGCCGCCGCTATATATAGGCCGGCAGCGATCAGGTTGGGGATGAGGCTGGGAGAGGAGACCATAAGTCCTGGTTGGCGAGCCTTAAAGAGACGGAGTTTGGCATAGATTCCGCTGATCAAGGAAGACTGAAGGCTTGTGTCAGGGCATTCGCGGGCACGCCCGCTTCTGCAGGTATGGCGCAGGCCTGCAAGCAGTGAGGATCCTGTGGGAGCGGGCGCGCCCGCGAAGAGGCCAGCACAGCCACCGAATATCTACCAAGGTGTGCGTCGCCGCTGCACTTCGCTATAATCGCCGCCTTGCTGTGCCCGGCGGGTGGGTAGTTCCCCCCTGGCACCTGACAAACCTCGGCTTTACTGGGCCTGAAAGGATCACCATGTTCGAAAACCTGACCGACCGCCTGTCACAGACGCTGCGCCATGTCACCGGCAAGGCCAAGCTGACCGAAGACAACATCAAGGACACGCTGCGCGAAGTGCGCATGGCCCTGCTCGAGGCCGACGTCGCCCTGCCGGTAGTCAAGGATTTCGTCAACAGCGTCAAGGATCGTGCGGTCGGTACCGAGGTGTCGCGCAGCCTGACCCCGGGCCAGGCCTTCGTGAAGATCGTCCAGGCCGAGCTGGAAAGCCTGATGGGCGCGGCCAACGAAGACCTCGCACTGAACGCCGCCCCGCCTGCTGTCGTACTGATGGCGGGCCTGCAGGGCGCCGGTAAGACCACCACCGCCGGCAAGCTGGCGCGCTTTCTTAAAGAGCGCAAGAAAAAGAGCGTGATGGTGGTGTCTGCCGACGTCTATCGTCCGGCGGCGATCAAGCAGTTGGAAACACTGGCCAACGATATCGGCGTCACCTTCTTCCCGTCCGATATCAGCCAGAAGCCGGTGGCCATCGCCGAAGCCGCCATCCGTGAAGCCAAGCTGAAGTTCATCGACGTGGTCATCGTCGACACCGCCGGCCGTCTGCACATCGACGCCGACATGATGGACGAGATCAAGGCGCTGCACGCTGCCGTCAAACCGATCGAGACGCTGTTCGTGGTCGACGCCATGACCGGCCAGGACGCCGCCAACACCGCCAAGGCGTTTGGCGAGGCGCTGCCGCTGACCGGTGTGGTGCTGACCAAGGTCGACGGTGACGCCCGTGGCGGTGCCGCGCTGTCGGTCCGTGCAATCACCGGCAAGCCGATCAAGTTCATCGGTATGGGTGAGAAGACCGAGGCACTCGAGCCGTTCCACCCCGACCGCGTCGCTTCGCGCATCCTCGGCATGGGCGACGTGCTCAGCCTGATCGAGCAGGCCGAGCAGACCATCGACAAGGCCAAGGCCGACAAGCTGGCCAAGAAGCTGAAGAAGGGCAAGGGCTTCGACCTCGAAGACTTCCGCGACCAGTTGCAGCAAATGAAGAACATGGGCGGCCTCGGCGGCCTGATGGACAAGCTGCCGAGCATCGGTGGGGTCAACCTCTCACAAATGGGCAACGCCCAAGGCGCGGCCGAAAAGCAGTTCAAGCAGATGGAAGCGATCATCAACTCCATGACCCCGGCCGAGCGCCGTGACCCTGACCTGATCAGCGGTTCGCGCAAGCGCCGTATTGCATTGGGTTCCGGTACCCAGGTGCAGGACATCGGGCGGCTGATCAAGCAGCACAAGCAGATGCAGAAGATGATGAAGAAGTTTTCTGCCAAAGGCGGCATGGCCAAGATGATGCGCGGCCTCGGTGGGATGCTGCCAGGTGGCGGCATGCCAAAGCTGTAACCCCTGATCCGGGTGCCTGCCTTTTGTCTGGCAAGCGCCCAGAATCCCCGCTGTAGCGGGGCAACGGCCGCGAATTTCGCGGCGCAACCGGCAAATCTGGACGGCAGGGCGAGGCCTTGCCGAAAAAGTCATTTGCAAATGTCCGTGTATTCCCCGAGAATATGCGGCCTTTTGGGCACCCGTGTGCCTATTTGGCATTCAGATTTGCAGTACCAGCTGCTGTATCAACTGCAGCACCGACTATAGGAACGATGTTCACATGGTAACCATTCGTCTGGCCCGTGGCGGCTCGAAAAAGCGCCCATTCTACCACCTGACCGTGACCAACTCGCGTAACGCCCGTGACGGCCGTTTCGTTGAGCGCGTAGGTTTCTTCAACCCGATCGCTGCTGGCGCCGAAGTCAAGCTGTCGGTCAACCAAGAGCGCGTCACCTACTGGCTGAGCCAGGGTGCACAGCCGTCTGAGCGTGTTGCTCAGCTGCTGAAGGAAGCTGCCAAGGCCGCTGCCTGAATAGTATGAACGCGACGCCAGAAAAGGCTGACGACCTCATCGTCGTTGGCAAGATTTTTTCGGTTCACGGCGTTCGCGGCGAGGTGAAGGTGTATTCCTTTACCGATCCGATTGAAAACCTGTTGGATTATCCGCGCTGGACGCTTCGGCACGAAGGCAAGGTAAAGCAGGTCGAGCTGGTCAGCGGTCGTGGCTCCCAAAAGGGCCTGGTCGTGAAACTGAAAGGTCTCGAGGATCGCGATGAAGCCCGTCTTCTGAGCGGTTACGAAATCTGCATCCCGCGGAGCCTTTTGCCCAACCTGGCTGCCGACGAGTACTACTGGTACCAGTTGGTAGGTCTGAAGGTCATCAACCAGGACGAACAACTGTTCGGCAAGGTCGATCACCTGTTGGAGACCGGTGCGAACGATGTAATGGTGGTCAAGCCCTGCGCAGGCAGCCTGGATGATCGCGAGCGTCTGTTGCCCTATACGGAGCAATGTGTGCTGGCAATCGACCTCGAAGCAGGCGTGATGCGGGTCGAATGGGACGCGGACTTCTAAACGATGGGTAACCTTCGCGTAGACGTCATCACGTTGTTCCCCGAGATGTTCTCGGCCATCACGGAGTACGGCATTACCAGCCGCGCGGTGAAACAGGGGTTGCTTCAGGTGACTTGCTGGAACCCGCGGGACTACACCACAGATCGTCACCACACGGTAGATGATCGGCCGTTTGGCGGTGGTCCGGGCATGGTGATGAAAATCAAGCCTCTGGAAGACGCCCTGGTTAGCGCCAGGCAGGCGACCGGAGCAGCGGCGAAGGTGATCTACCTTTCGCCACAAGGCCGCAAGCTGACTCAGCAGGCGGTCAAAGGCCTGGCCGAACAGGAATCGTTGATCCTGATCGCCGGTCGTTATGAAGGCATCGACGAGCGCTTTATCGAGGCTCATGTCGATGAGGAGTGGTCGATTGGCGACTATGTGCTTTCCGGTGGCGAGCTGCCGGCCATGGTACTGATCGATGCGGTTACGCGGCTGCTGCCCGGAGCTTTAGGGCATGTGGACTCGGCGGAAGAAGATTCCTTCACCGACGGTCTGCTCGATTGCCCGCACTACACCCGGCCTGAGGTGTATGCGGATCAGCGTGTTCCCGACGTGTTGCTAAGTGGCAACCATGCACATATCCGGCGTTGGAGGATGAAGCAGTCCCTTGGTAGGACCTTCGAACGACGCGCCGATCTTCTGGAAAGTCGCTCGCTTTCTGGAGAAGAGAAGAAGCTGCTCGAGGAATATCTCCGCGAGCGGGACGATAGTTAAACGTATCGATGGTGGATCGCGTATCCATCTTAGGAGCACAGCATGACCAACAAGATCATCCAGCAGCTCGAAGCCGAGCAGATGAGCAAGGAAATCCCGACCTTCGCACCAGGCGACACCGTTGTCGTTCAGGTTAAAGTGAAGGAAGGTGAGCGTTCCCGTCTGCAGGCGTTCGAAGGCGTCGTTATCGCCAAGCGTAACCGCGGTCTGAACAGCGCCTTCACCGTGCGCAAGATCTCCAGCGGCGTTGGCGTAGAGCGTACCTTCCAGACCTACAGCCCGCAAATCGACAGCCTGGCCGTGAAACGTCGTGGTGACGTGCGTAAAGCCAAGCTGTACTACCTGCGCGACCTGTCCGGCAAAGCCGCTCGCATCAAGGAAAAACTGTCCTGAGTGCAGTTTGCCCGGTGGCCGAGGCCGCCTAGCGAGAAAGAAGCAGCCTTCGGGCTGCTTTTTTGCGTTTTGAAACCCCGAAAATGTGATTGCCATGACGACCCGAGACCAGGAAATCCAGCGCCGCACCGAACTGTCGGTGACCCGCGTGACCAAGGCGGTGTTCCCCAATACCACCAACCACCACAACACCCTGTTCGGCGGCACCGCCCTGGCCTGGATGGACGAAGTGTCGTTCATCGCTGCCACGCGCTTTTGTCGCCTGCCGCTGGTGACCGTGTCTACCGACCGCATCGATTTCAAGCACCCGATTCCGGCGGGCTCGATCGTCGAGCTGGTGGGTACGGTGATCAAGGTCGGCAATACCAGCTTGCAGGTGCAGGTGGATGTGTTTGTCGAGAACATGTACCTGGATGGCCGTGACCGGGCGATCCATGGGGTGTTCAGCTTCGTCGCCATTGACGAGGACAAGCGCCCGGTACCCGTGCTGCCAGGCGCCTGAGTATCACGGCTCCGGTGCTCGCTCGATCAATGCCACCAAGGTCCATCCCGGTTGCGGCTGCAACGGGTTGTCAGGGCTGGCTACATGGACCCAGCCATGGTCATCGCGCGCGAACAGCAAGTGTGCACGCTCGCCATGCAGCGCCTGGTAGGCGTCCCAGCCAAAGCCTTCGGTCAGGTTGGTACTGTACAGCTCGGCGCCCTGATGCATGCGGTTGGCCAGTTGCAGATAGGTCATCGGCTTGGCCCCCAATAGATGCCCGCGGTGCTCTTCGGCCGCCCGATGCTTGTCGCTACGTTGTTTTTCCAGGCCACTGGCAAGCACGAACAGCCGGCTGTGCCCGAAATCATGACGGAACCTGGCGCAGGCCAAGGCATTGATTTCGCCGGCAGGAGAGAGGCCCAGCAAGTGCCCGAGGCCGACCAGGTCCAGATGGGCGTCGGCATGCTGCGAGGCTGGGTTGCCAAAATAGGTCGTGAGCCCGTCCATACGCGCGGCGCGGATGTTTTCCCAGCTGGAGTCCGTCAGCAAAACCCGGCAGCCCAATTGCTGGAGGGTTTTGGCGATGGCCCGGGCCGGCTCGTTGGCACCGACGATGAGAAACCCGCTGGGAGCCGGTTCGGCAACCTTGAGCAAGCGTGCCAGCGGCCTGGCTGTGGCGCTTTGCAGTACTACCGTGCCGATGATTACCGCGAAGGTCAACGGTACCAGCAGCAAGGCATCCTGGTGGCCGGCCTGGTGCAGACGGATGGCAAAAATGGCTGAAACGGCTGCGGCAACGATGCCGCGTGGCGCAATCCAGGCCAGCAGCGCGCGCTCCCGCCAGTTGAGTGTCGAGCCCAATGTGGCCAGCCAGACGCTGAGCGGGCGTGCCAGCAGTTGGATCACCAGCAACAGTGCCAGGACGGCAGGGCCAAGGCCTAGCAGGGCATGCAGGTCAAGGCGTGCAGCCAGCAGGATGAACAGGCCGGAAATCAGCAGCACACTTAGGTTTTCCTTGAAGTGCAGGATCTGTCGCACATCAACCCCGCGCATGTTGGCCAGCCACATCCCCATCACGGTCACTGCCAGCAGCCCGGACTCGTGCATGATCTGGTTGGCGGCGATGAAAATACCCAGTACCGCCGCCAGTGACGCGAGGTTGTGCAGGTATTCCGGTAGCCACTGTTCGCGCATGATTTGCCCCAGCAGCCAGCCCCCAGCCGCGCCCAGGGCGGTACCGCAGAAGAGCACACCGGCGAAGGTGATAAGGCTCTGGCTCAGGCCGTTACCCTCGGCGCTGGCGATGATGAAGCTGTATACCACCACGGCGAGCAGCGCGCCGATCGGGTCGATCATGATCCCTTCCCAGCGCAGGATGTTCGCGATCGCTGCCTTTGGCCGCACCACGCGCAGCATGGGCACGATCACCGTTGGGCCGGTCACCAGGGTCAGGGTGCCGAAGAGAATCGCCAGCGGCCAGTCGAACCCGAGCAGCCAGTGGGTTGCCAGTGCAATCACCAGCCAGGTGACCAGTGCGCCCACTGTGACCAAGCGATGCACCACGCTGCCGATCTCGCGCCACTGGGACAGGTGCAGGGTCAGGCTGCCTTCGAACAGAATCAGCGCCACCGCCAGCGACACCAGCGGCATCAGCAATGGGCCGAACAGCGCCTCGGGGTCGAGCCATCCCAGCGCTGGGCCGGCAAGGATCCCGGCCAACAACAGAAACAGAATCGCCGGCAGCTTCAGGCGCCAGGCCAGCCACTGGCAGGCGAGCGCTGCGGCGCCGATGCCGCCCACGCTCAGAAGGATCTGCTGTTCGTTCATGCGGGCTCCCTATGCCGGCGTTGTTATGAAAGACTAAGCGCCATTTCATCGTTTGCCACCGAGATTTCATGCCCGCCCTCGACCACCCCTTGATCGACCAGTTCCTTGACGCCTTATGGTTGGAAAAAGGCCTGTCCGACAACACCCGCGTGTCCTACCGTAGCGACCTGGCCCTGTTCAATGGCTGGTTGCAGGAGCATTCGGTATCGTTGCCAGACGCTGGCCGCGACCTGATCCTCGATCACCTGGCCTGGCGCCTGGATCAAGGTTACAAGCCACGTTCCACGGCGCGTTTCCTGTCTGGTTTGCGCGGTTTCTTCCGTTACCTGCTGCGGGAAAAGCTGGTGGCGATCGACCCGACCCTGCAGGTCGACATGCCGCAATTGGGCAAGCCGCTACCCAAGTCGCTGTCTGAAGCCGACGTCGAAGCCTTGCTGCAGGCTCCGGACCTGGGCGAAGCCATTGGCCAGCGCGACCGTGCCATGCTCGAAGTGCTCTACGCTTGCGGCCTTCGGGTCACCGAACTGGTCAGCCTGACCCTCGACCAGGTCAACCTGCGCCAGGGTGTGCTGCGGGTGATGGGCAAGGGCAGCAAGGAACGCCTGGTGCCTATGGGGGAAGAGGCGGTAGTGTGGCTGGAGCGCTACCAGCGCGATGGGCGCGCCGAACTGCTCAATGGCCGTCCCAGCGATGTGCTGTTCCCCAGCCAGCGCGGCGAGCAGATGACCCGCCAGACCTTCTGGCACCGTATCAAGCACCACGCACGGGTTGCCGGCATCGACAAGCCGCTGTCGCCGCACACCCTGCGGCATGCCTTCGCCACCCACCTGCTCAACCATGGTGCCGACTTGCGTGTGGTGCAGATGCTGCTGGGGCACAGTGACCTGTCGACCACGCAGATCTATACCCACGTCGCCAAGGCCCGGCTGCAGCAGTTGCACGCCCAGCACCATCCGCGTGGATGAATGTTATTCATGTTCCGCCGACCGGTCCTTGCGAGCCCCTTCACTGGCAGCGTGATGTGGTAGGCTTGAGCGGTTTGCACCACGGGCCGCACGGTCACCGCGTATTTTCCGCAGGTGGCGCCCTCCGGCCCCTGTCCGCCTTCAGGAGTTCCCATGCGCGTGACCCAGTTTTTCGCCGCCGCCGCGTTGGCGTTGGCCAGTACCTTTGCCGTTGCCGCGGCAACCGATAGCAACGCCGGTGCGGAGCAGGCCATCCGTAAATCGTTGCAGAACCTCGAACTGGAAGTGCCCGTGGAAAGCGTGGCCAGCAGCCCGCTCAATGGCCTGTATGAAGTCAAGCTGCAGGGCGGGCGCGTGCTGTACGCCAGCGCCGACGGTCAGTTCGTGATGCAGGGCTACCTGTTCCAGATCCAGGACGGCAAGCCGGTCAACCTCACCGAAAAAGCCGAACGCCAAGGTATCGCCAAACTCATCAACGGCATTCCAGCCGCCGAGATGGTGGTTTATCCTGCCAAGGGCGAGACCAAGTCGCACATCACCGTGTTCACCGACACCACCTGCCCGTACTGCCACAAGCTGCACGCCGAAGTGCCCGAGTTGAACCGTCGCGGTATCGAAGTGCGCTATGTCGCCTTCCCGCGCCAGGGCCTCGGTTCGTCGGGTGACCAGCAGTTGCAGGCGGTGTGGTGCTCCAGTGACCGCCGTGGGGCGATGGACAAAATGGTCGAAGGTAAAGAAATCAAGGCCGCCAAGTGCACCAACCCGGTCAGCAAGCAGTTCCAGCTGGGTCAGTCGATCGGGGTCAATGGCACGCCGGCCATTGTTCTTGAAAGCGGCCAGGTCATTCCTGGCTACCAGCCGGCACCGCAGGTCGCCAAGCTGGCACTTGCCAAGTAATTCAGTTCAGTACGCCGTCGTCATGGGGTGACGGCAAGTTTCACGGTCGGCAAACGTGTCGGCCGTTCAATGGGGAGTTCACAGTGAAACCGGTCAAAGTAGGCATCTGTGGGTTGGGGACCGTCGGTGGCGGAACCTTCAATGTACTTCAGCGCAACGCCGAGGAGATTGCCCGCCGTGCCGGGCGCGGTATTGAAGTGGCACAGATCGCCATGCGCTCGCAGAACCCGAACTGCCAGATTACCGGTACCCCCATTACCGCTGACGTGTTCGAAGTTGCAAGCAACCCGGAGATCGACATTGTCATCGAGCTGATCGGTGGCTATACCATCGCCCGCGACCTGGTGCTGAAGGCCATCGAAAACGGCAAGCACGTGGTCACCGCCAACAAGGCGCTGATTGCCGTGCATGGCAACGAAATCTTCGCCAAAGCCCGCGAGAAGGGTGTGATTGTCGCGTTCGAGGCGGCCGTAGCCGGTGGCATCCCGGTGATCAAGGCCATTCGCGAAGGCCTGTCGGCCAACCGCATCAACTGGCTGGCTGGCATCATCAACGGCACCGGCAACTTCATCCTCACCGAAATGCGTGAGAAGGGCCGTGCCTTCCCGGACGTGCTGGCCGAAGCTCAGGCGCTGGGCTACGCAGAAGCCGACCCGACCTTTGACGTAGAAGGCATCGACGCTGCGCACAAGCTGACGATCCTGGCGTCCATCGCGTTCGGTATCCCGCTGCAGTTCGACAAGGCCTACACCGAAGGTATCACCCAGCTGACAACGGCAGACGTGAACTACGCCGAGGCCCTGGGCTACCGCATCAAGCACCTGGGCGTGGCGCGTCGCACCGCCGAAGGTATCGAGCTGCGCGTGCACCCGACGCTGATCCCGGCCGACCGCCTGATCGCCAACGTCAACGGCGTGATGAACGCTGTCATGGTCAACGGTGATGCTGCAGGCTCCACCCTGTACTACGGTGCCGGCGCGGGTATGGAGCCTACCGCTTCGTCAGTGGTCGGCGACCTGGTCGACGTGGTCCGTGCCATGACCTCCGACCCGGAAAACCGCGTGCCGCACCTGGCCTTCCAGCCAGACTCGCTGTCGGCCCACCCGATCCTGCCGATCGAAGCCTGCGAAAGCGCCTACTACCTGCGCATCCAGGCCAAGGATCACCCGGGCGTACTGGCCCAGGTCGCCAGCATCCTCTCGGAGCGTGGTATCAACATCGAGTCGATCATGCAGAAGGAAGCCGAGGAACAGGATGGCCTGGTGCCAATGATCCTGGTGACCCATGGCGTGGTCGAGCAGCGTATCAATGATGCCATCGTCGCTCTGGAAGCCCTGCAGGACGTGGTCGGCAAGGTTGTGCGCATTCGCGTCGAACAGCTCAACTAACAAGTATTTGCCGACGGGCCGCCTGCGCGGCCCCGGCCCCAGCATCGAAGGTTTGCACCCATGCGCTATATCAGTACCCGCGGCCAGGCACCGGCCCTCAATTTCGAAGACGTGCTGCTGGCTGGCCTGGCCAGCGACGGCGGCCTCTACGTGCCGGAAAACCTGCCACGCTTCACCCAGGAAGAAATCGCCTCGTGGGCAGGCCTGCCTTACCACGAGCTGGCCTTCCGCGTGATGCGCCCGTTCGTCGAAGGCAGCATCGCCGACGCCGACTTCAAGAAGATCCTCGAAGAAACCTACGGCGAGTTCGCCCACGCCGCGGTCGCCCCGTTGCGTCAACTGAACAGCAACGAGTGGGTGCTGGAACTGTTCCACGGCCCGACCCTGGCGTTCAAGGACTTTGCCCTGCAGTTGCTCGGCCGCCTGCTGGACCATGTGCTGGCCAAGCGCAACGAGCGCGTGGTCATCATCGGTGCCACCAGCGGTGATACCGGTTCCGCCGCGATCGAAGGCTGCCGCCGTTGCGACAACGTCGACATCTTCATCCTGCACCCGCACCAGCGTGTGTCGGAAGTGCAGCGCCGCCAGATGACTACCATCTTTGGCGACAACATCCACAACATCGCCATCGAAGGCAACTTCGACGATTGCCAGGAAATGGTCAAGGCCAGTTTCGCCGACCAGTCGTTCCTCAAGGGCACCCGCCTGGTAGCCGTCAACTCGATCAACTGGGCGCGGATCATGGCCCAGATCGTCTACTACTTCCATGCAGCCCTGCAGTTGGGTGGCCCGGCGCGCTCGGTGGCGTTCTCGGTACCGACCGGCAACTTCGGCGACATCTTCGCCGGCTACCTGGCGCGCAACATGGGCCTGCCGGTCAGCCAATTGATCGTCGCCACCAACCGCAACGACATCCTGCACCGCTTCATGAGCGGCAACCAGTACGTCAAGGAAACCCTGCACGCCACCCTGTCGCCGTCGATGGACATCATGGTCTCGTCCAACTTCGAGCGCCTGCTGTTCGACCTGCATGGCCGCAACGGTGGTGCGATTGCCGAGCTGATGGCCAACTTCAAGCAAGGTGGCGGCTTCAGCGTCGAGCAAGACCGCTGGACCGAAGCCCGCAAACTGTTCGACTCGCTGGCTGTCAGTGACGAGCAAACCTGCGAAACCATCGCAGAAGTGTTCGCCGCCACCGGTGAAGTGCTCGACCCGCATACCGCAATCGGCGTCAAGGCTGCCCGCGAGTGCCGCCGCAGCCTGGACACGCCAATGGTGGTGCTGGGTACCGCGCACCCGGTCAAGTTCCCGGAAGCGGTGGAGAAGGCCGGTGTGGGCAAGGCGCTGGAGCTACCCGTGCACCTCAGCGACCTGTTCAGCCGTGAAGAGCGTTGCACGGTACTGGCCAATGACCTGAAGGCTGTACAGGGCTTTGTCAGCCAGCACGGCAACCGCGGCAAGCCGCTGTAATTGCATGGCGTTTGGGGCTGCACAGAGCAGCCCCAAAGTCTAAGACTTTTCCCTCCGGTCTATCAGAAACATCCTATTCGGTCCGCAGAGCTTCAAGCATAAATTAGCCGGTCCTCCCTCCAGGAGCGGCTCATGCACCAGCCCTATGTGTTGATCCACCAGGCTCGCCCATCCCATCAGATCCTCTTGCACCAGGCCCTTAACGGCCAAGGCGTCTTCAACGTGCGCATCAGCGAGAGCATCGCTGACCTCGACGCCTGCCTCTGTGCTGAGCGTCGCCCCGACCTGCTGATCCTCGACCACGCCATGCCAGCCCGGGCCGGCCTTGCCCTGTTCGCCCAGCCGCAGCGCGCGCGCATTGCTGTTCGTCGGGCAGCCTGCCCCAACGCGTCAAAACCTTGCCCAAGAGGCCAGAAAGCGCGGCATGTGGGTGCTCGACGAGTTGCCCTGGCCGCTGTCTATGCCACGCCTGCAGCATGCCTTGCAGACACTGCAGGTACGCCCTGGTCGGCGTATTCAAACTGTCATGCCAGCCCCGCATGCTCATTGAAGCGGGCGCGGTTTGACGAACTTTCTGCGGCGCCTGCTGGTCAGTCACTTTAGGTCCCACCACGCAGCGAGTGATCCGGATGGAAAGAATCTGCAGCCTGCTCAACGAAGCCCTGACGCCCTATCAGACCCACCTTGGCATCGCCGATCCCGGCGGTAATCGTCAACTGACCGTTCACGATCCCCTCTCAGGTATTACCTTGCGGCGCACGGTCAGCGAGCGCCAATTGCAAGAGCAACGCCTGCTGATCGACCTCGTGGACGGCTTGCACCGAGACCTGCAGATAGCTGAGGGGCGGTTGCAGCCTTGTGTGATCGCGGCATTGCAGCATCGTCAGCAACCGCAGGGAACCTTTGCCTGAGTGGCTTATCAGACAGTGTAGGGGCAGCCAGCCAGTGCTTTGCTCCAGCGCTGGCAAGGCTGTCACGGGAAGTCCTCAAGGGCTTTCGCTTGGCCCCGGGCGTCTTCCCCAGCGCCCGGGGTTTCTTTTTCCGGGCAGGCACCTATCCCCAAGGCTGCTCCTGCAACCACGGTGCATGCCGGTTGGGTTTATCTGGCCTCAAAGAAACGGCGGCTTTCTTGCAGGTAGTCTTCCCGCAATGCCTGGTCCAGCCAGCGGGCATACAACCCAGGCAACACATCCCGGCGCAGGGCAGGCAGCAACTGATCGATGTGGGCAACTGCCGCACGCCCCAGTTCGCTGTCTGTACACCCCACGTGCAGAAACTGGTAGCGCTTCACGCCCTGCACAGTATGAAACTGATAGTCATCCAGTGATCCGCCTTGTTGTTGTATCAGGTAGCGCACTTCAGGCCAGTAGCCGAGCACCAGGCGCAGGCGCCCCAGCTGCTGCATCTGCAGCAGGTTGGCGGTGGCCTCGTTGCCGTAGTGCCGGCTGAGCGCGCTGTCGGGCAACTGGCGCAGGATGCTGTCAATCTGCGTACCGTAGCTGCGCTCGGCGACAACCCCCAGCTTCAGCGGGGTCTTGCTCAGCAGGCCACGCAGGTCCACCTGCTGGCCGTCGAGGTAGGGTGCCACCAGCGCCTGGTTTTCCTTGCGCAACACCAGGCCACCGCTGAGCGCGCCCAGCGATGGAACGGAAAAATGCACATACTCGGCCCGTTTCGGGGTCCACAGCACGGTTGGGTCGCAGGTAAAGGTGTCACGGTCTTGCAGCATCTGCAGGCCGCGGGCGCGGTTGACCCGCACGATGCTGTGTTCGTACTCGGGCATCTGCCTGATCAGCAGCGGTAACAACTGGTCGATCACCCCCCGGCCTTCTTCCGGGCCATCAAAGATGGTGAACGGTGGCAGGTCACGCACCAGCCAGAAGAGGTGCTCCTTGGCGCTCGCTGGCTGCATCAGCAACGCGGGCAAAAGCCCGCAGAGCAGGACCAGAAGGCGTAGGCAGCGGATTGCGTACATGGAGACGGAAGCGCCAGGGTCAGACCGTGCCCGCTGCACGCAGGCTGGCGATGGCCGCTGCGTCGTAGCCCAGGCTGCCGAGCAGCGCCTCGGTATGCTCGCCCAAGGCCGGGCCGACCCATTCGCTAGAGCCGGGAGTCTCCGACAGCTTGGGCACGATGCCGGGCATGTGGAATGGCTTGCCATCCGGCAGCTTGGCCTGCAGGAACATCTCGCGCGCCAGGTACTGGGGGTCGTTGAACATGTCTTCGGCCGAATAGATACGACTGGCCGGCACTTCGGCGGTGGTCAGCACCTGCATCAGTTGCTCCAGTGGCAGGCTGTTGGCCCAGCGGTCGATTACCCCGTACAGCTCGTCACGACGCAGGTCGCGGCCGTCGTTGCTGGCCAGGGTCGGGTCATTGGCCAGGTCGTCGCGACCGATCGCCTGCATGAAGCGCTTGAAGATCGCATCACCGTTGGCGCCGATCTGCACATGCTTGCCGTCGGCGCTTGTGTGGATGGAGGAGGGCGTGATGCCTGGCATGATGTTGCCGGTGCGTTCGCGGATGAAACCGAACACATCGAACTCCGGGACCATGCTCTCCATCATGGCAAAGATCGCTTCGTACAGGGCCACGTCCACCACTTGGCCCTGGCCGCCATTGACCTCCCGGTGGCGCAGCGCCATCAGCGCGCCGATCACCCCCCACAGGGCGGCAATCGAGTCACCGATGGAAATCCCCGTGCGCACCGGCGGGCGGTCATCGAAACCGGTGATGTAACGCAGGCCGCCCATCGACTCGCCTACGGCACCGAAGCCTGGCTGGTCTTTCATCGGCCCGGTCTGGCCAAAGCCCGACAGGCGCACCATCACCAGGCGCGGGTTCAGCGCATGCAGTACATCCCACCCCAGGCCAAGTTTCTCCAGCACCCCCGGGCGGAAGTTTTCGATCAGGATGTCGGCCTCGGCCAGCAGGCGCTTGAGGATATCGCGGCCCTCGGGGTGCTTGAGGTTGAGGGTGAGCGACTGCTTGTTGCGGGCCTGCACGAACCACCACAGCGAGGTGCCCTCGTACAGCTTGCGCCACTTGCGCAGCGGGTCGCCGCCGTCGGGCGATTCGACCTTGACCACTTCGGCACCGAATTCGGCACAGATGCGCGAGGCGAACGGCCCGGCGATCAGGGTACCGAGTTCGACAACTTTAAGGCCGGCGAGGGGTTTGCTGGGCGTCGACATGGGGTATCCGTGGCTGTTGGGCAGAGCCGTGGTTTTATCACACGTCGGTTTCGCCGGGTACTGCTGCGGGGCATGGAAGGTGCGGATGGGGTAGACTGTGCCACTTTCTTTTGCACGAAGCCCGTTGACCATGGCCCAGCCGTCCACCACCTACAAGTTCGAATTGAATCTCACCGACCTTGATCGCAACGTCTACGAAAGCGTCAAACAGACTATCGCTCGGCACCCTTCGGAAACCGAAGAGCGCATGGCAGTTCGTCTGTTGGCGTACGCGCTCTGGTACAACGAGAACTTGTCGTTTGGCCGCGGCCTGTCGGATGTCGATGAGCCGGCGCTGTGGGAAAAGAGCCTGGACGACCGCGTGCTGCACTGGATTGAAGTTGGCCAGCCCGATGCCGATCGCCTGACCTGGTGCTCGCGTCGTACCGAACGCACCAGCTTGCTGGCTTACGGCAGCCTGCGAGTGTGGGAGGGTAAAGTGGTAAGCGCGGTCAAGAACCTGAAAAACCTGAGCATTGCCGCTGTGCCGCAAGAGGTGCTGGAAACCCTGGCGACCGACATGCCGCGTAGCATCAAGTGGGATGTGATGATCAGTGAAGGTACGGTATTCGTGACTGACGACCGTGGCCAGCATGAAGTCCAACTGCAGTGGCTGCTCGGTGAGCGTGGTTGAAGCAACCCATGCGTATCGAACCTCGCCCGCTGCCGCCGACCCTGCCATTTCTGGGTAACCTGCCACCCTTGCTGACCCGCCTTTACGCCGCGCGCGGCGTGCAGAGCGAGGCCGAGCTGGACAAAAGCCTGGCACGCCTGCTGCCGTACCAGCAGCTCAAGGGCATCGAAGCCGGTGTGGACCTGCTGGTCGAAGCCATCGACCAGCGCCAGCGCATCCTCATCGTCGGCGACTTCGATGCTGACGGTGCCACCGCCAGCACCGTCGGGGTGTTGGGTCTGCGCCTGCTGGGCGCGGCCCATGTCGATTATCTGGTGCCCAACCGCTTCGAGTACGGCTACGGCCTGACCCCGGAAATCGTCGAGGTGGCGCTGCAGCGCCAGCCGCAGTTGCTGATTACCGTGGACAACGGCATTTCCAGTGTCGACGGGGTAGCGGCCGCCAAGGCCGCCGGGCTCAAGGTACTGGTCACCGACCACCACCTGCCGGGCGAGCAGTTGCCCGACGCTGATGCCATCATCAACCCCAACCAGCCGGGCTGCAGCTTTTCGAGCAAGTCACTGGCCGGGGTAGGGGTGATCTTCTATGTGTTGATGGCCCTGCGCGCTCGCTTGCGCAGCCTTGGGCGCTATGAGGCGCAGCCACAGCCGAACATTGGCGAGCTGCTCGATCTGGTGGCGCTGGGCAGTGTTGCTGACGTGGTGCCGCTGGATGCCAACAACCGCATCCTGGTGCACCAAGGCCTCGAGCGCATCCGCGCCGGCCGCGCCCGGCCCGGCCTCAAGGCCATCCTTGAGGTGGCGCGGCGCGATCACCGGCGCATCACTTCGACTGACCTTGGTTTCATCCTCGGCCCACGGTTGAATGCCGCCGGGCGCCTGGACGACATGAGCCTGGGCATCGAATGCCTGCTGTGCGAGGACGCGGCGCTGGCCCAGGACATGGCCCAGCAGTTGGATGACCTGAACCAGGACCGCAAGTCCATCGAGCAGGGCATGCAGCGCGAAGCCCTGGCCCAACTCAAGGACCTGCCGGTCGAGTCGATGCCATATGGGTTGTGCCTGTTCGATGCCGACTGGCACCAGGGCGTGATCGGTATTCTGGCTTCGCGCTTGAAGGAGCGTTACCACCGGCCGACCATTGCGTTCGCTGATGCTGGCGACGGCATGCTCAAAGGTTCGGCGCGCTCGGTGCCGGGGTTCCATATTCGCGATGCGCTGGATGCCGTGGCCGCGCGCCACCCGCAGTTGATCAGCAAGTTCGGCGGCCACGCCATGGCGGCAGGGTTATCGTTGCCCGAGGCCAATTTCCCGGCATTTGCCGAGGCGTTCGATGAAGAGGTGCGGCGTCAACTGCGCGAAGAAGACCTGACCGGCCGGCTGTTATCCGACGGTAGCCTGGCGGTCGAGGAATTCCACCTCGACCTGGCCAAGGCCCTGCGCCACGCCGGGCCTTGGGGCCAGCACTTCCCGGAGCCGCTGTTCCATGGCGTGTTCCAGTTGGTGGAGCAGCGTGTGGTTGGCGAACGGCACCTGAAAGTGGTGCTCAAGAGCGAATGTGGCTCGGTGCGGCTGGATGGCATTGCCTTCGGCATTGACCGCGAAGTGTGGCCAAACCCGACGGTGCGCTGGGTGGAGTTGGCGTACAAGCTGGATGTGAACGAGTTTCGCGGTAATGAGAGTGTGCAGTTGATGATTGCGCATATGGAGCCGCGCTGACTGTAAATGGGGGCTGCTTTGCAGCCCATCGCCGGCAAGCCAGCCCCCTCGCCCGCATTGACCTCAAATCATGCCCGCTCCCACACATGCAACTGTTAGTGGCGGATCTCGGATTGCCTTTTGCGCTTCCGGTTCTGCCAGTGCATGACGCCTGCTGCGACGAACGAAGCCAGGCTCAGCAGTGAGAAGAACACCATCCCCTCGACTGCTTCCCGGTTGTAAGTCTCTCTCACATACTTCTTGATTGTTTGATCGTACAGAATCTCATCGCTGGTCGATAATTGTCTGACGATTGAGCCGGCTAAAGCATCTTCGATATCTGCAAACAGGGGCGTTGCCTTGCTAAGGTTGGCGGCGTCGAAGCGGGCTTTTTCTGCATAAACCCATGTTTTGATCAGATGGCCGCTTGGTTCGGTGTAAGCAATGCCAAAACTGTAGATCGACTTGTCATGCTCCCAAAGTTCAGGTTTTGATGTAAGAGTGGCTGGAACGCGTACCCAGGGAGCTGTTACTGGTTGTGTGCTGCTGTTCCAGTTCGTTAGGTAGATCGGAATAAAACATAAGAAAGTGAAGCCGATAAGTAACATGGATGTCATTCGCTTATGGGGTTCCAAAGCCTGCATGATTTCGATCCAGGCACGCCAAGTTAACATCAGCAAATCCCTCCTAGGAATGAAGCCTTCTAACGATATTTGTCTTGCTGTGGGGCAGAGCAACAAGCGTACTTGTCCTGGCCGCCACCTATGACGGTGGTGATTGATGGACGAGGACCTGCGGGCGGTTGTCCATTAATGCTGTCAATTCCAACGGTGATCGTAGCGCCGTCACTAGTAGATGGCGGCGGCTGAATGGGGGGATTCACACCGCCATAAATAACTGGTTGCCCCCAGGTGTTCACTTGGAATAGCTCTAATCTTCTTGTTTGGCTTGTTCATCCAGTGTAATGGCATTGTCTAGAATGCTAATGTCACTTGGAGCGAATTGTCTTTGCATTGGCTATGCCTCAAGTTTTGTACAATGCCTTAAAGGCTGTTAGCCAGATAGTGGTGGTTGGCGCTAGGAGACATTAGTCGCTTGGTGTAGTGGGTTCGATAAGATATGGGGGTTACTGATTGAGAAGATTTTCCGAAGCTGATGTGGCTCTTGAGGTAATTGGCTGTGGGAAATCTTCCGTTGCCCCGGTGTGTCGGGGCAAGAAGGTGTACATGGGGGAGGTGACCCATTCATGTATGGAGTAATTACTGCCCTTAGCCGAGTAGCAGTGGCGCCAACCTCAACGCGACATACCTAGGGGTTGTATGAAATGCCTTGAGACGAAAGTCAGGCAAGGCGAAAACAGCCGAAGAAGCGCGATTTATGGGCCGTAAATGAGCATTCCGAGGCTGTTTTCAACGCAGCGTTACTGAGTATCAAGGGATTTCATACAGAGCCTAACTCGGCATCATCCATCAACGCCTTGGTCATCGCACTGAGGTAGTGGGCAGCCCAGATCATCATGGGTTTCTCATCCATCAGGCCGAGGATGGCCAGCTCACGCACATAACCCATCAATTCGGATGCCTGATCACGGGCGTCCCGGCACGGAATGCCTGCTTCGATGCGAAACAGTGGGTGGGTCTGGTTTTCACCTTGGAAGAAAGTGGTTTTGCCGACGGTGAATTGGGTGTCGACTGTGCTCATTGATCCTTCTCCTGAATCATTTCGAGTGACAATGAATGAAAGTTCTAATCGAAATGAGGGGGGGATCAGGGGCTGTCATTTTCATATCAATCACTCGTAGGCTTACTGATTGACTGCTTCTCCGATTCCACACGAAGGGTGGCAGCTCTACGCGGTGTGGAATCCAGGCTACGAGTTAAACTGGTAGGTTTGTGACCTTCCGCGCACAACGGCCATGACGACAGTTACTCGGTAATTGATCGGATTCCACGCCCGGACGCTGAATGCCAGCAACCAGCAAAGGCGACATACTCTCAAGACAAAAAAACGCACCCCACCCAAAATCCCATGGAACCTCCTCCCCACCCATTCTGGTCTAGTCTGAGGTTATGACCGGACTTGGGCCAGGGACGTGTAATTGAGTGTCCAGGCCGGATCACCATTGGAGTCCTTGGGAGGTGCCCTCATGAGCCTGCTGCTCGAGCCTTACACCCTGCGTCAGCTAACCTTGCCCAACCGCATCGCCGTGTCACCAATGTGCCAGTATTCCGCCGTCGATGGCTTGGCCAACGACTGGCATCTCGTCCATTTAGGTAGCCGCGCCGTCGGTGGCGCCGGCCTGGTAATCACTGAAGCCGTGGCAGTGACCGCCGGTGGCCGTATTACCGCCGAAGACCTGGGCCTGTGGGACGACGCCCAGATCGCGCCGTTGCAGCGCATCACCCGCTTCATCAGTGCACAGGGGGGCGTGCCTGGCATCCAGCTGGCCCACGCCGGGCGCAAAGCCAGTACCTACCGCCCATGGCTTGGCAAACAGGGCAGCGTCAAGCTGGAGGAGGGCGGCTGGCAACCGGTGGGGCCGTCGAAGATCGCCTTCGATCCGCAGCACACACCTCCACGCGAGTTGAGTCAGGACGAGATCCAGGAGGTGATCGCCGCCTTCGTCGCCTCGACAGAGCGCGCCTTGAAGGCTGGATTCAAGGTGGTGGAACTCCATGCTGCCCATGGCTATCTGCTGCACCAGTTCCTGTCACCGCTAAGCAACCAGCGCCGTGACGAATATGGCGGTAGCTTTGAAAACCGTATTCGCCTGACCCTGCAGGTGGTCGAGGCCGTGCGCAAGGCCTTGCCTGCCGAATTGCCGCTGTTCGTGCGTGTATCGGCTACCGATTGGGTAGAGGATGGCTGGAACCCGGATGAAACCGTCGAACTGGCACGCCGCCTGCGGGAGTTGGGCGTGGATCTGATGGATGTCTCTTCAGGCGGCACCTCGGTCAACGCCGAGATCCCTACCGGCCCCGGCTACCAGACCCGCTTTGCCGAGCGCGTGCGCAAGGAATCGGAAATTGCCACCGGCACCGTGGGCATGATCACCGAACCGGCCCAGGCCGAGCACATCCTGCGCACCGGCCAGGCCGATATCATCTTCCTCGCCCGCGAACTTTTGCGCGATCCGTACTGGCCACTGCATGCCGACGACGACCTGGGCGGCAACAAGGCCACTTGGCCGGCGCAATACCAGCGCGCGACCAGCCGCGCCAACCCGATTCACGAGTCCGATTTGCGCGACTGACCCAAGCCTTGCGCGGCCCTTGCAGGAGCGGCCCTGTGTCCCGGCAACAGTTGCCGGGGCTGCCGCGCAGCCCATCGCGATACAAGGCCGCTCCTGCAACGCCGGCGTTGGTAGCTGGGTTCAGCTATAGGTAGCCTTGCTGAGAATATCGCTCACCCATTGATTGATGCTCTTTTCGGCCAGCTCTGCCTGGGCCGCCACACTGGCGTGAAGGGTAGGCTCAAGGCGTAGGCTGAGCTTGCCGGAGTACGTTTTCTGCGGTTCCCGCCCGAGGCGTTGGCAAGTCTCAAGATAATCGTCAACGGCTTCTTCAAATGCCTGGCGCAACTCACTGATCGATTCGCCATGAAAACCAATCACGTCGCGAACACCGGCGACATGGCCGATCAGCAACTGGTCTTCGTCGCTGTATTCGATACGAGCGGCGTAGCCGCGGTAAGTCATTACATTCATGGTAATACTCCTGCCTGCTCAAGGAACTGGCGGGCGTCTCTGAGTTGATAGGGCTTGGCGTGCCTGTCCGGATGAGGGCGGTGGAAGGTTGCCACTGCTCCATTGAGTTCAAAGCGAACCCGCGATCCTCTTCCTTCTATGACCCTGGCACCCAGCGATACCAATAGAGACTCCACTCGCGCCCACTCCAGTGTTCTGGGCACCGGCCTTTCAAGTAATGCTTCAAGTGTGGCTTTCTGATGATTATTCATGGTATCAGATTATGATACCAAGCATGAGGGCTCAATGGATGTGCAGTAGGAGGGAGTAGATCACCGTTGAAGGAAAATTCTGAGGCGTTGACCGAGGGGCATTCAAGACCCTCGGTCAACGCGAGCACTTAGTGCTTGATCATCACATGGCGCACACAGGTGTAGTCCTCCAGCCCATACATCGACATGTCCTTGCCATACCCTGAATGCTTCTGCCCGCCATGGGGCATTTCGCTGACCAGCATGAAGTGGGTGTTCACCCAGGTGCAGCCGTACTGCAAGCGTGCCGCCAGGCGGTGGGCGCGGCCGGTGTCGCGGGTCCATACCGATGAGGCCAGGCCGTAATCGGAGTCGTTGGCCCATTCCAGCGCCTGCGCTTCATCGGTGAAGCGGGTGACCGAAATCACCGGGCCAAACACTTCGTTGCGCACGATCTCGTCATCCTGAAGGGCATCGGCCAGTACGGTAGGTTCGAAGAAATAGCCATCGCCCTCGATTGCCTTGCCACCGGTAACCAGACGAATGTGCGGCTGGGCGATGGCCCGCTGCACCAACCCGGCAACCTTGTCGCGGTGCTGGGCACTGATAAGCGGCCCCAGTTCGGTTTCTTCAGACTCCTGCAGGCCCGGTTTGAGGCTGGCTACGGCTTTACCCAGGCGCTCGACGAAGCGCTCGTAGATCCCGTCCTGCACATACAGGCGGCAGGCTGCGGTGCAGTCCTGGCCGGCGTTGTAAAAGCCGAAGGTTCGGATGCCGTCGATGGCGGCATCGATGTCAGCGTCATCGAACACCAGCACCGGCGCCTTGCCGCCCAACTCCATGTGCATGCGTTTCACGCTGTCGGCGGTGGCGCTGATGATGTGCGCGCCGGTGGGGATCGAGCCGGTCAGCGATACCATGCGCACCTTGGGGTGGGTAATCAACGGGTTGCCGACCGTCTGGCCGCGGCCGAAGAGAATGTTCAGCACGCCCGGCGGGAGCAGGTCCTGGGCCAGCTCGCCCAGGCGCAGGGCCGTCAGCGGCGTCAGTTCGGACGGCTTTATCACCACCGTGTTGCCGGCCGCCAGGGCCGGGGCGATCTTCCAGGCCAGCATCATCAGCGGGTAGTTCCACGGCGCGATGGAAGCCACCACGCCCAACGGGTCGCGGCGAATCATCGAGGTGTGGCCCGGTAGGTACTCGCCTGCCGCCGAGCCGCCCAGGCAGCGCGCCGCACCGGCAAAGTAGCGGAACACGTCGGCAATCGCCGGGATCTCATCGTTCAGTGCAGCGCTCAGGGGCTTGCCGCAATTTTGCGATTCCAGCCGGGCCAGTTCATCGCCATGGGCTTCGATGGCGTCGGCCAGCGCCAGCAATGCTTGCGAACGTTCTTTAGGGCTGGTTTGCGACCAGCTGTCGAAGGCCTGGTCGGCAGCGCGTACGGCGCTGTCCACCTGTGCCTCAGTGGCTTCGTTGATCTGCGCCAGGGCAGTGCCCAGCGCCGGGTTGAGCACGGTCCAGGCCGGGCCTTGGCCAGCGACCAGTTGGCCATTGATCAGCATCTGCGTTTGCATCGGGGGCTCCTCCAGGGTCATTTGCCACCGCCCGCGACGCTATCGCCGCCACGGGTCAGGTAATAGGCGCCAAGAATCGGCAGCATGGTCACCAGCATCACCAGCATGGCGACAACGTTGGTCACGGGTACGTCGCGCGGGCGGCTGAGCTGGTTGAGCAGCCAGATCGGCAGGGTGCGCTCGTGGCCGGCGGTGAACGTGGTGACGATGATTTCATCGAACGACAAGGCAAAGGCCAGCATGCCGCCCGCCAGTAGTGCCGAGCCGAGGTTGGGCAGGACGATGTAGCGGAAGGTCTGCCAACCGTCGGCGCCGAGGTCCATCGAGGCTTCGATCATGCTTTGCGAGGTACGCCGCAGGCGGGCGATCACGTTGTTGTAGACGATCACCACGCAGAACGTGGCGTGGCCGACTACGATGGTGAACACCCCGGGCTCTATCCCTAACGTCTTGAACGCCGAGAGCAGGGCGAGACCGGTGATGATGCCTGGCAGGGCGATGGGCAGGATCAGCACCAGCGAAATGCTCTCCTTGCCGAAAAAACTGCGCCGGTACAGCGCCGCCGAGGCCAGCGTACCGAGCACCAGTGCGATCAATGTGGCCAGGCAAGCCACCTGCAGCGAAAGCTTGATTGCCTCAAGGACATCGGGCCGGGCGAAGGCGACGTCGATCCACTTCAGGGTAAAGCCCTTGGGCGGGAAGCTGAACGCAGCGTCTTCGGTATTGAAGGCGTACAGGAAGATGATCAGGATCGGGAAGTGCAGGAACAGCAACCCACCCCAGGCCGCCAGGCGCAGCCCTGCAGACGCTTTTTCAGAGTGCATCGAAAGCCCCCAGGCGCTTGACGATGGCCAGGTACACCGCGATCAGCACGATGGGCACCAAGGTGAACGCGGCGGCCATCGGCATGTTGCCTATCGCTCCTTGCTGGGCATAGACCATGCTGCCGATGAAGTAGCCGGGCGGGCCGACCAGTTGCGGCACAATGAAGTCGCCCAGGGTGAGCGAGAAGGTGAAGATCGAGCCGGCGGCGATACCGGGGATCGACAGCGGCAGGATCACCTGCACGAAGGTTTGCCCTGGCCGGGCGCCCAGGTCCGCCGAAGCCTGCAGCAGCGACGGTGGCAAGCGCTCCAGCGAGGCCTGGATCGGCAGGATCATGAACGGCAGCCAGATATACACGAACACCAGGAAGCGCCCCAGGTGCGAAGTCGACAGCGTGCTGCCGCCCACGCCCGGCACGGCCAGCACTGCTTGCAGCAGGCCATCCAGGTGCAGCTGCTGGACGAACCATTGGGTCACGCCGCCCTTGGCCAATAGCAGGGTCCAGGCATAGGTCTTGACGATATAGCTGGCCCACATGGGCATCATCACCGCGATGTAGAAAAACGCCTTGGTCTTGCCGCTGGTGTAGCGCGCCATGTAGTAGGCGATGGGGAAGGCCAGCACCGCGCTGGCCAGCGACACCGCCACCGCCATGCTCAGGGTGCGCAGGATGATGTCGAAGTTCGATGGGTTGAACAGCGCGGCGAAGTTGCCCAGGGTCAGGTCCGGGGTCACCGCCATGGTGAAGTCGTCGAAGGTATAGAAGCCCTGCCACAGCAGGTTCAGCAGCGAGCCCAGGTAAATCGCGCCGAACCAGGTCAGCGGCGGGATCAACAGCAGTGCCAGGTACAGGTTGGGGCGCCGGTACAGCAGGTTGGACAAGCTGCGCAGTGTGCTCATCTCAGCGGTCCTCGGTTTCCTGCAGCACCGTCATGGCCTCGCGGGGCCAGTGCGCCTGCAGCCGTTGCCCGGGCTGCCAGGCCTGCACCTGCTTCTGCCAGCGGTCATTAGCCTGGCTGACTGCCAGCAGTTGGCCGTTGTCCAGCTGCAGTTCGTAGCGTGTGGCGCTGCCTTGGTACTGGACATCACGCAGCACGCCGCTGACCTGTACCTCATGGCTGGTCACTACCGGGTCGCCCAGGCGGATGTGCTCGGGGCGGATGGAGAAGGGCGCAAGGCTGCCGTTGAGCTGCATGGCCAGCTCGCCACGCACCACGTTGGACGTGCCGACGAATTCAGCGACGAAGGTTGTGCTGGGCTTCATGTACAGGTTGCGCGGGGTGTCGACCTGTTCGATACGACCGCGGTTGAACACCGCGACCCGGTCTGACATCGACAGCGCTTCGGTCTGGTCGTGGGTGACGAAGATGAAGGTGATGCCCAGTTGGCGTTGCAGCTTTTTCAGCTCGCCTTGCATCTGTTCGCGCAATTTCAGGTCCAGCGCGCCCAGTGGCTCATCCAGCAGCAGCACCCGCGGCCGGTTGACCAGCGCCCGGGCCAGGGCCACGCGCTGACGCTGGCCGCCAGACAGCTGTGCCGGTTTGCGCGCGCCATAGCCAGCCAGGGCCACCATGGCCAGGGCTTCTTCGGCGCGGCTGTGGCGTTCGGCCTTGCCCACGCCTTTTACCTTCAGGCCATAGGCGATGTTGTCCAGCACGTTCATGTGCGGGAACAGCGCATAGTCCTGAAACACAGTGTTGACGTCACGTTGGTAGGGCGGCATGCCAGCAGCCTCGACCCCTTGGATGCGGATCGACCCGCTGGAGGGTTGCTCGAAGCCCGCGATCAGGCGCAGGCAGGTGGTCTTGCCTGAGCCGGAAGGGCCGAGCATGGAAAAGAACTCGCCATCGATGATGTCGATGCTGACCTGGTCGACGGCCTTGACCTCGCCGAAGGTGCGGGAAACCTGGGTGAACTGGACGGCTAGGGGCATGCTGGGCTCCGGACAACAAGGGTTCTCCTGTGCCGGCCTCTTCGCGGGTGAACCCGCTCCTACGGGAGACGCGCCACCCTTACAGGCGGTGAAGAACCTGTGGGAGCGGGCTTGCCCGCGAAGAGGCCAGCACAGGCATTCAGACAACCTCAGCGACCACCCATGATCGCAATGTAGTCCTGGGTCCAGCGGCTGTACGGCACGAACTTGCCCCCTTGAGCCTGCGGCGTTTTCCAGAAGGCGATCTTGTCGAAGTTGTCGAAACCGTTGGCCTTGCAGCCCTCGGTCCCCAGCAGTTCGCTGCCGGTGCACGCCGCCGGCACAGCCGGCAACGAGCCGAACCAGGCTGCCACATCGCCTTGCACCTTAGGTTGCAACGACCAGTCCATCCATTTGTAGGCGCAGTTGGGGTGCTTGGCCTCGGCGTGCAACATGGTGGTGTCAGCCCAGCCGGTCGCGCCCTCCTTGGGGATGGTGGAGGCCACTGGCTGGTTCTCGGCCTTGAGGCCATTGACCATGTAGCCCCAGGAGCTGGAGGCAACCACGCCTTCATTTTTCACATCGCTCATCTGGACCGTGGCGTCATGCCAATAGCGGTGGATCAGCGGTTGTTGCTGGCGTAGCAGTTCCAGCACGGCCTTGTATTGTGCCTCGTTCAGTTCGTACGGGTCCTTGATGCCCAGTTCGGGCTTGGCCGACTTGAGGTACAGCGCTGCATCGGCGATGTAGATCGGCCCGTCATAGGCTTGCACGCGGCCCTTGTTCGGCTTGCCGTCGGGCAGGTTCTGCGGCTCGAACACCACGCTCCAACTGGTCGGTGCCTGCTTGAAGGTGTTGGTGTTGTACAGCAGCACGTTTGGCCCCCACTGGTACGGCGTGCCGTACACCTGCTTGTCGACCACATACCAGCCACCGTTCTGCAGGCGCGGGTCGATGGTCTTCCAGTTGGAGATCAGGGCGGTGTTGATCGGCTGTACACGCTTGCCTGCAATCAGCCGCAACGATGCATCGCCCGAGGCGGTGACCAGGTCATAGCCGCCCTTGGTCATCAGGCTGACCATCTCGTCCGAGGTGGCGGCCGTTTTCACACTGACCTTGCAGCCGGTTGCCTTTTCGAAACCGGTCACCCAGTCGTAGGCCTTGTCGCTTTCACCGCGTTCGATGTAGCCGGGCCAGGCGACGATGTCCAGGCGCCCCTCGCCGGCCCCGAGGGCCTTGGGCGGTTCGGCGGCCTGCAGGCTGGCGCTGGCCAGCATGGCGCAGGTGGTGGCGCCGAGCAATGCGGTCTTGTGCACTGACATGGTGTTCCCTCTTCTTGGCGATCCTGTTCTGGCAGTCATGAGGCAAGCAGTGAAGCAATCGTTATAAGCGTAGTGCGTGGGTGCGAGGTATTGGCGATATCGAGTCTAGTTGGCTTTTTGCCAGCTAATGCAACATCCGGAAGCAAATCCCTGCATGGCGTGTGCTCCGCCAAGCCTTACTCTGGCGTTTGAATCTTCTTACGTGGAGACGCGCGAATGAATACCCGGGGCTTGCTTGATCAACTCCTCAAATCTGGCCAGCAATTGCTCGAGAAGCAGGGAGGCGCCACCAAGCCTGGCAGCGCGTCAGGCGGGCTTGGCGGGCTATTGTCCGGAGCAGGGGGCGGCCTGTTGGGTGGAGGCGCTCTTGGCCTGTTGCTGGGTAGCAAGAAGGCCCGCAAGTACGGTGGCAAAGCCCTGACGTACGGTGGCCTCGCCGCGCTGGGGGTGCTGGCCTATAAAGCTTACGGCAACTGGCAGGCAAACCAGCGGGTGGCCGCCGCCGAGCCTCAAACCATCGACCGCCTGCCGCCAGCCCAGGCCGAGCAGCACAGCCAGGCAGTACTGCGCGCGCTGGTGGCGGCCGCCAAGTCCGATGGGCATATCGACGAGCGCGAACGGGCGCTGATCGAGGGCGAGTTCACACGCCTGGACAGCGACCGCGAATTGCAGCACTGGCTGCATGCCGAGCTGAACAAGCCGCTGGACCCGGCCGAAGTGGCCCGCGCGGCGCAAACGCCGGAGATGGCTGCCGAGATGTATCTGGCCAGCGTGATGATGGTCGATGAGGATAACTTCATGGAGCGTGCCTACCTGGATGAGCTGGCCCGCCAGCTGCGGCTGGACCCGGGCTTGCGCCAGGCGCTGGAGACCCAGGTGAGGGAGGCCGTTGCGCAGTAGCAGCGTTTGTCACGACATTTTCTGCGTTCGTCAAGCCGAGCGCCGAAAATGTCACGACAAGCACTTGCCAGCTTTTACCCAATCCGCGCATTTCGCCCGATAAACCGTAAGACCTCTGGGCTATACTTCGGCGATTTTTCCCGCTCGTTGTGAATTCCTGAGGGCTGAATGTGAAGAACTGGACCTTGCGCCAACGGATCCTGGCAAGTTTCGCCGTGATCATCGCCATCATGCTGCTGATGATCGTGGCCGCCTACTCGCGGTTGGTGACTATCGAAACCGCCGAAGAGGCGGTGGGGACCGACAGCATTCCCGGCGTCTACTACAGCTCGATGATCCGCAGCGCCTGGGTCGACAGCTACGTCACCAGCCAGCAACTGGTCGGCCTGTCCAACCATCGTGAAATCACTTCGGCCGACCTGGAACTGTTCAGAAACTTCGATAACCGGCTAAAGCAATTCATGGCCAGCTACCAGACCACCATTAAGGACAAGGACGACCAGGCCCGATTTGACAGCTTCGTGCAACTGGAAGAAAACTACCTCAAGATCGTCAACCAGGTGCTGGATGCGTACGCTCAGCACAACTACGACGAAGCCCAACGGCTGATCACCGAGGTCCTCACCCCGGCCTGGATGGATGGGCGCGAGCACCTGAATGACGTGATCGAGAATAATCGGGCCTCTGCCGGTGCCGCCACCAACGAGATCGTCAATGCCGTCAACACGGCCAAGGGCAGCATGTTGGTTTCGCTGTTGTTGGCAATCGTCGCTGCCGGCATCTGCGGCCTGCTGCTGCTACGTGCTATCACGGCGCCCATGCAGCGTATCGTGCATGCCCTCGACAAACTGCGCTCGGGTGATTTGAGCATGCGCCTGAGCCTGGACCGCAAGGACGAATTCGGCGCCATCGAAAGCGGCTTCAACGAAATGGCCGAGGCACTGGCCAACCTGGTGGCCCAGGCCCAACGTTCGTCGGTGCAGGTGACCACTTCGGTCACCGAGATTGCCGCCACGTCCAAGCAGCAGCAGGCCACCGCCACCGAAACGGCCGCCACCACCACCGAAATCGGCGCCACGTCGCGGGAAATCGCCGCCACTTCGCGGGACCTGGTGCGCACCATGACCGAAGTGACTACGGCTGCTGATCAGGCATCCAGTCTGGCAGGCTCCGGGCAGCAGGGCCTGGCACGCATGGAAGAGACCATGCATCAGGTGATGGGCGCTGCCGACCTGGTCAATGCCAAGCTCGGTATCCTCAACGAGAAAGCCAGCAACATCACCCAGATGGTGGTAACCATCGTCAAGGTTGCGGACCAGACCAATCTGCTGTCGCTCAACGCCGCCATCGAAGCGGAAAAGGCCGGCGAATATGGCCGCGGCTTTGCCGTGGTTGCTACCGAAGTGCGCCGCCTGGCCGACCAGACCGCCGTGGCCACCTACGACATCGAGCAGATGGTGCGCGAGATCCAGTCGGCAGTGTCGGCCGGTGTCATGGGGATGGACAAGTTCTCCGAAGAAGTGCGCCGCGGCATGTTCGAGGTGCAGCAGGTGGGCGAGCAACTCAGCCAGATCATTCACCAGGTACAGGCCTTGGCGCCGCGTGTGTTGATGGTCAACGAAGGCATGCAGGCCCAGGCCACTGGTGCCGAGCAGATCAACCAGGCGCTGGCCCAGCTCAGCGATGCCAGCACCCAGACTGTCGAGTCGCTGCGCCAGGCCAGCTATGCCATCGATGAGCTGAGCCAGGTGGCCGCGGGCCTGCGTGGCGGCGTGTCGCGCTTCAAAGTCTGACCGCGATGAACGACTTGCTACTGCGCAACGCGGCGGAGAACACCAAGGGGACGCTGTACCTGCAGTTTCGCATCAGAGAGCAGCGCTTTGCCCTGAGCGTGCACGAGGTGATCGAAGTGCTGCCGCGTCAGCCGCTCAAGCCCATCGCCCAGGCACCTGCCTGGGTCGCGGGTATCCTCGCCCATCGTGGCCAACTGGTACCGGTGATCGACCTTGCCGCACTGAGCTTCGGCCAGGCAGCGGTGCAACGCACCAGCACCCGCCTGGTGCTGGTCCACTATCGAGGCGGTCTGCAGCTTGGCCTGATCCTTGAGCAGGCCACCGAAACCCTGCGTTGCCAACCCGACGAGTTCCAGCCCTACGGGGTGGACACAGGCGAAGCGCCTTATCTGGGCCCGGTGCGCCAGGATGCCCAGGGCCTGCTGCAGCGCATCGAAGTCAATGACCTGCTGCCCGACACCGTGCACCAATTGCTGTACACGCAAGACCCGACAGGGATGCCCACATGAACGAACAGCGTTTCTTCCGCTTCTTGCGCGAGCGTATTGGCCTGGACGTGGAGTCGGTGGGGGCGCCCATGGTCGAACGCGCGCTGCGTCAACGTTGCGTGGCTGCGGGCGCGATGGACCTGGACGATTACTGGCTGCGCCTGCAGCAGTCGGCAGATGAGCAACAGGCGCTGATCGAAGCGGTGATCGTCCCGGAAACCTGGTTTTTCCGTTACCCCGAATCCTTCACTGCGCTGGCCAGCCTGGCCCATAAACGGCTTGCTCAACTGGCTGGCGCGCGCCCGCTGCGATTACTCAGCCTGCCATGTTCTACCGGCGAGGAGCCCTATTCGCTGGCCATGGCCTTGTTTGACGCCGGGATGGGGCCAGGGGCATTCCTTGTCGATGGAATGGACATCAGCCCCAGCTCGGTAGCCAAGGCCGGGCAGGCGGTATATGGGCGCAATGCGTTCCGGGGTAGCGAACTGGGCTTTCGCGAGCGTTACTTCGATGCTCAGGGCGAAGGCCACCGCCTGCATGAACGGGTACGCCAGCAAGTCAGCCTGCGGGTGGGCAATGTGCTTGACCCGGCGCTGGCCAGCCGCGATGGCCTGTATGACTTCGTGTTCTGTCGCAATCTGTTGATCTATTTCGACGTCCCGACTCAACAGCGTGTGTTCGAAGTGCTCAAGCGCTTGCTGCATCCGCAGGGTGTGCTGTTCATCGGCCCGGCTGAAGGCAGCTTGTTGGCGCGCATGGGCATGCGCCCATTGGGGATCGCCCAGTCGTTTGCCTATGTGCGTCACGAAGGCGACAGCCCCCCCTTGGCGGCGGCACCTGCCCAACCCGCCAAGCGTACGTTCACCAGCTTGCCGGCACCGGGTTTTTCGCAGCCCAGTGTGCCGTTGTCTCGTCCTCTGCGTGTGCTGCCGGTGGCGGCCAGGCCAGCGCCAGTCCGCGAGCACAGGCACGAGGGGGCCAGCGAGTTGCTGGCCGACATTGCCCGGCTGGCCAATGCCGGCGCCAGCGAGCAGGCCCGTAGCGCATGCCAGCGCTACCTGAGCCAGTACCCGCCGTCGGCACAGGTGTACTACTGGCTGGGTTTGCTCAGTGATACCGAAGGCGATGCGCAGCAGGCGCTGAACCACTATCGCAAGGCCCTGTACCTGGATCCACAGCACCCCGAGGCGCTGGTGCACCTGGCCGCCTTGCTGGCGGCCCAGGGTGACATGGCCGGCGCTCGGCGCCTTCAGGCGCGCGCGGCGCGGGCTGGCCGGGAGTCTGAACGATGAACAGTGAATCCGCGATGCAGTTGCTCGCCGAGGATGACGCGCACATCGACGACTGTTGGAACCGCATTGGTGTGCGCGGCGACAAGCAGTGCCCACTGCTGGAGCGGCATGTTCATTGCCGCAATTGCGAGGTGTATGCCGCTGCGGCCACGCGTTTGCTCGACCGTTATGCGCTGACGCAGGACCACCAGGCTGCAGCGGTGCAGCCGGACGAGGAAAACACCGGCCATTCCATGCTGCTGTTCCGTCTGGGCGAAGAATGGCTGGCGCTGGCTACCGCTTGCCTGGTCGAGATCGCCCCCTTGCAGGCGGTGCATTCTTTGCCGCACCAGCGCTCGCGGCTGCTGCATGGGGTTGCCAATGTGCGCGGCGCGTTGGTGCCGTGCCTGTCACTGGCTGACTTGCTGGGGGTGCAGGGCGGCGCCCCCGAGCAACGCAGCGTACGGGCGATGCCACGTATGCTGATTCTGGCCGCCGAAGGTGGGCCGGTGGTGATGGCTGTCGAGGAAATCGACGGTATTCACCGGCTCGACCCGCAGTTGCTGGGCAGTGGCCGGGACGCCACACGCTTTACCGCCGCAGTCCTGCAGTGGCGCGGCCGCAGCGTGCGGGTTCTGGACGATCAACACTTACTGTCTGCCCTGCAGCGGAGCCTGTCATGACCCCAGAGCAAATGCGCGACGCATCGTTGCTCGAACTGTTCAGCCTGGAGGCCGAGGCGCAGACCCAAGTGCTCAGCGCTGGCCTGATGGCACTGGAACGCAACCCCACCCAAGCCGACCAGCTCGAGGCGTGCATGCGCGCAGCGCACTCGCTCAAGGGGGCAGCGCGCATTGTCGGGGTGGATGCTGGCGTCAGTGTCGCCCACGTCATGGAGGATTGCCTGGTAGCGGCCCAGGAAGGCCGACTGCGGCTGACCGCCGAGCATATTGACGCGTTGTTGCAAGGTACCGACCTGCTGATGCGTATTGCCACACCCGGCGATGCCGGGGCGCAGGCGACCTTGCCGGTGTTTCTTGCGCAAATGGCCAGCCTGCTCGACGTGGGCGCTTCCGCCATGCCTGCAGTGCCGCTGGCTGCACCCGTGCTGCCGGAACCGCCGCCGGCAACCCTGCCGCCTGCACCCTTGCCATTGCCAGCCCAGGCGCCGGAACCAGAGCCCGAACCAGCCCTGCGGCGCAAGGCTGGCAAGCGCGCTGGCGAAGGTGCCGAGCGGGTTCTGCGTGTCACCGCCGACCGCCTCAATAGCCTGCTTGACCTGTCCAGCAAGTCGCTGGTGGAAACCCAGCGGCTCAAACCGTACCTGGCTACCCTGCAGCGCCTCAAACGCATGCACGGCCAAGGCATGCAGGCACTTGACGGCTTGCGCATGCAACTGGAAGACAGTGGTCAGGGCGGCGAGGTGCTCGAAGCCTTGGCACAGACCCAGCGCCTGCTGGCAGAGACCCAGCAGATTCTGCAGCAGCAGGCGGCCGATCTGGATGAGTTCGGCTGGCAGGCCAGTCAGCGTGCACAGTTGTTGTATGACACTGCCCTGGCCTGCCGGATGCGGCCGTTTGCCGACGTGCTGACCGGGCAAAGCCGCATGGTCCGCGACCTGGGCCGTTCGCTGGGCAAACCGGTGCGGCTGGTGGTGGAAGGAGAGAAGACTCAGGTCGACCGCGATGTGCTGGAAAAGCTCGAAGCCCCGCTGACCCACTTGTTGCGCAATGCCGTCGACCACGGTATCGAATTGCCCGAGCGGCGCTTGCTGGCGGGCAAGCCGGACGAGGGGGTGATCCGACTGCGGGCTTCGCACCAGGCGGGTATGCTCAGCCTGGAACTGATCGACGATGGCGCCGGTATCGACCTGGAGCGCCTGCGCAGCAGCATCGTCGAGCGCGCCCTGTCGCCTGCTGATACGGTGGCGCGGATGAGTGAGGCGGAACTGTTGACGTTCCTGTTCCTGCCTGGTTTCAGCTTGCGTGACAAGGTTACCGAAGTGTCCGGGCGCGGTGTGGGGCTGGATGCGGTGCAGCACTTGATCCGCGAGCTGCGCGGCTCGATCGAGTTGACCCAGGTGGCAGGGCAGGGCTGCCGCTTCCATCTGCAGGTGCCGCTGACCCTCTCGGTCGTTCGCAGTCTGGTGGTCGAGGTGGGTGGTGAGGCTTACGCCTTCCCGCTGGCCCATATCGAACGCACGCTGGAAGTGACCGCCGAGCAGATCGTGCAGATCGAAGGGCGGCAGCATTTCTGGCACGAAGGCCGGCATATTGGCCTGGTGGCGGCCAGCCAGTTGCTCAATCGACCGGCCGGGCAAAGCGACGAAACCAGCCTGCGGGTAGTGGTGATTCGTGAGCGCGAGCAACTGTACGGCGTGGCCGTGGAGCGGTTGGTGGGGGAGCGGGTGCTGGTCGTGATGCCACTCGACCCGCGCCTGGGGAAAGTGCAGGACATTTCCTCCGGTGCCTTGCTCGATGATGGCTCGGTGGTCCTGATTGTCGATGTCGAAGACTTGCTTCGCTCGGTGGAAAAACTGCTCAGTACCGGCAGCCTGGAGCGTATCGAACGCGGCAGCAGCGGAGCCCGTGGTGTGGTTCGCAAACGCATCCTGGTGGTCGACGACTCGCTGACCGTGCGTGAACTGCAGCGCAAGCTGCTGGGCAATCGTGGCTACGACGTGGCGGTGGCGGTGGATGGCATGGATGGCTGGAACGCCCTGCGCAGCGAGGACTTCGACCTGCTGATCACCGACATCGACATGCCGCGCATGGACGGTATCGAGCTGGTTACCTTGGTGCGCCGCGACCAGCGCCTGCAGTCGTTGCCGGTGATGGTGGTGTCCTATAAAGACCGTGAGGAAGACCGACGGCGAGGCCTGGATGCCGGCGCCGACTACTATTTGGCAAAGGCCAGTTTCCACGACGATGCGTTGCTGGATGCTGTGGTGGAGCTGATCGGAGGTGCTCAGGGATGAAGATCGCCATCGTCAATGACATGCCCCTGGCCGTCGAAGCGTTGCGCCGTGCGGTCGCCCTGGAGCCCGCGCACCAGGTCGTGTGGGTAGCCAGCAACGGTGCCGAGGCGGTGCAGCGTTGCACCGAGTTGTTGCCGGACCTGATACTCATGGACCTGATCATGCCGGTGATGGACGGTGTCGAGGCGACCCGACGGATCATGGCCGAAACCCCGTGCGCCATTGTCATCGTCACGGTCGACCGTAAGCAGAACGTACACCGGGTATTCGAGGCCATGGGCCATGGCGCCCTCGATGTGGTCGACACCCCTGCGCTGGGGGCTGGCGATGCCCGCGAAGCGGCGGCGCCATTGCTGCGCAAGATCCTCAATATCGGCTGGCTGGTCGGCCAGCAGCGTACACCTGCCGCAAGGTCGGTGGCGGCACCACTGCGCGAGGCTTCCCAGCGCCGCGGGTTGGTGGCAATCGGGTCTTCGGCGGGGGGGCCAGCAGCACTGGAAGTGTTGCTCAAGGGCTTGCCGGTCGCGTTTCCGGCGGCCATCGTGCTGGTCCAGCATGTGGACCAGGTGTTTGCCGCAGGCATGGCCGAATGGCTCAGCAGCGCAGCAGGCCTGCCGGTGCGACTGGCCCGTGAAGGCGAACCGCCGCGGCCAGGGCAGGTACTCCTGGCCGGTACCAACCACCACATTCGCCTGCTACAGAGCGGCCAACTGGCCTACACTGCCGAACCTGTGAATGAAATCTACCGGCCCTCGATCGATGTGTTCTTCGAGAGCGTGGCACGTTACTGGAATGGTGAAGCCGTGGGCGTGTTGCTCACCGGCATGGGCCGCGACGGTGCCCAGGGCCTGAAGCTGATGCGTCAGCAGGGCTTTCTGACCATTGCCCAGGACCAAGCCAGCAGCGCGGTGTATGGCATGCCCAAGGCTGCTGCGGCTATTGATGCCGCCGTGGAAATCCGCCCGCTGGAACGCATTGCCGGGCGCCTGACTGAATTTTTCGCAAAATGACGAAATGTATTGAATCACGCCGCCAGGCCGGTAGTGATCGGGTGAACAATGATGAATGATTTACCGATCGAAGGTTTCGCGACCACCAACGAGAACTCGGCGATGGTGCTGTTGGTTGACGATCAGGCAATGATCGGCGAAGCGGTGCGGCGTGGCTTGGCCGATGAAGACAACATCGACTTCCACTTCTGTGCCGACCCGCACCAGGCGGTGGCCCAGGCCATGCGCATCAAGCCCACGGTCATTCTTCAAGACCTGATCATGCCAGGCCTGGACGGCTTGACCCTGGTGCGCGAGTACCGCAACAACCCGGTGACCCAGGACATCCCGATCATCGTCCTGTCGACCAAGGAAGACCCGTTGGTCAAGAGTGCGGCATTTGCTGCCGGGGCCAACGATTACCTGGTCAAGCTGCCTGACACCATCGAGCTTGTGGCGCGCATTCGCTACCACTCGCGCTCCTACCTGACACTGTTGCAGCGCGACGAGGCCTACCGTGCCTTGCGCGTCAGCCAGCAGCAGTTGCTGGATTCCAACCTGATGCTGCAGCGGCTGATGAACTCCGATGGCCTGACTGGGCTGTCCAACCGCCGCCACTTCGATGAATACCTGGAGCTGGAGTGGCGGCGGGCGATGCGTGAACAGCAGCAGTTGTCTTTGCTGATGATCGACGTGGACTTCTTCAAAGTCTACAACGACAGCTTTGGCCACCTGGCCGGCGACGAGGCCTTGCGCCAGGTGGCCGAAGCCATTCGCGGCTCGTGTTCGCGGCCGACCGACCTTCCGGCGCGCTATGGCGGTGAAGAGTTCGCCCTGGTGCTGCCCAACACCTCGCCAGGCGGGGCGCGGCTGGTGGCCGAGAAGCTGCGCCAGACCGTGCTGGGCCTGGGTATCCCGCATACTGCGCCAACGGCTGATGCATTTTTGACCGTAAGCATCGGCCTGGCCACCCAGACGCCTGCTATCGGCAGCCACTGTCGGCAGCTGATTTCGGCGGCCGACAAAGGTCTTTACCTGGCCAAGAACGGTGGGCGTAACCAAGTCGGCATCGCCTAAGCACTTGGAGAGGGCGCGGCCGCTCTCACATGAGACCGCGCAGGTTGCCCTAAATACATACGACCGCCCGGCGGGTCTGCCGCCATGCTGCGGACTCGGTTATACTCGCGGGCTTTTCACCGAATTCGCACGAGTAGCCCGCCCATGGAAATCCAACCGATCCTGAACACCATCAAGGACCTCACCGAGCGTTCCCAGTCAATTCGGGGGTATCTTTGACTACGATCACAAGCATGACCGCCTGATCGAAGTCAACCGCGAGCTGGAAGACCCCAACGTCTGGAACAAGCCTGAGTACGCCCAGGCACTGGGCCGCGAGCGTGCCATGCTGGCCCAGGTCGTCGAGACCCTGGACAAACTGTCCAACGGCCTGGGTGACTGCCAGGACCTGCTCGACATGGCCGTCGAAGAAAATGACGAAGGCGCCGTCGGCGACGTCGTGACCGAGCTGGAAAGCCTGGAAGAAAACCTGGCCCAGCTTGAGTTCCGTCGCATGTTCAGCGGCGAGATGGACATGAACAACGCCTACCTGGACATCCAGGCCGGTTCCGGTGGTACCGAAGCGCAGGACTGGGCCAACATCCTGCTGCGCATGTACCTGCGCTGGGCCGACAAGCGTGGTTTCGACGCCACCATCATCGAGCTTTCCGAAGGTGAAGTGGCCGGTATCAAGGGTGCAACCGTGCACATCAAGGGCGAGTACGCCTTCGGCTGGCTGCGCACCGAAATCGGTGTGCACCGCTTGGTGCGCAAGAGCCCGTTCGACTCCGGTGCCCGTCGCCACACGTCGTTCTCGGCGGTGTTCGTATCGCCCGAGATCGACGACAAGGTCGAAATCGAGATCAACCCGTCCGACCTGCGCATCGACACCTACCGCTCCTCCGGTGCCGGTGGTCAGCACGTGAACACCACCGACTCGGCGGTCCGTATCACCCACGTGCCGACCAACACCGTGGTGGCTTGCCAGAACGAACGTTCCCAGCACGCCAACAAGGACACCGCCATGAAAATGTTGCGGGCCAAGTTGTACGAGCTGGAAATGCAGAAGCGCAATGCCGCCTCGCAGGCGCTGGAAGACAGCAAGTCGGACATCGGCTGGGGCCACCAGATTCGCTCCTACGTACTGGATGACTCGCGCATCAAGGACTTGCGTACCGGTGTCGAGCGTAGCGATTGCCAGAAAGTCCTGGACGGCGACCTCGACCAGTATCTGGAAGCGAGCCTCAAGCAGGGCCTGTAATTCGCACCCCCATGCCGCGCTACCTGGCCAGCCGCCGGTAGCGCGTGCCCTGCCCGGAACGGGCAACGAATACCTGATGGAAAGAATGACGACATGAGCGACCTCAAGACCGAATCGCAAGACCTGCAACAGGAAGAAAACGCCCTGATCGCCCTGCGCAAGGAAAAACTTGCCGCCGAGCGTGCCAAGGGCAATGCCTTCCCCAACGACTTCCGTCGCGACAGCTACTGCAACGACCTGCAGAAGCAGTATGCGGACAAGACCAAGGAAGAGCTGGAAGCAGCCGCGATCCCGGTCAAGGTCGCCGGCCGCATCATGCTCAACCGTGGTTCGTTCATGGTTATCCAGGACATGACTGGCCGTATTCAGGTCTACGTCAACCGCAAGACCCTGCCGGAAGAAACCCTGGCCGCGGTCAAGACCTGGGACCTGGGCGACATCATCAGCGCCGAAGGCACCCTGGCCCGTTCCGGCAAGGGCGACCTGTACGTCGAGATGACCAACGTACGCCTGCTGACCAAGTCGCTGCGCCCGCTGCCCGACAAGCACCACGGCCTGACCGACACCGAGCAGCGCTACCGCCAGCGCTACGTCGACCTGATGGTCAACGAAGAAACCCGCCACACCTTCCGTGTGCGTTCGCAAGTGATCTCGCACATCCGCAAGTTCCTCATCGAGCGTGACTTCCTCGAAGTCGAGACGCCGATGCTGCAGACCATTCCGGGCGGCGCCGCTGCCAAGCCGTTCGAAACCCACCACAATGCCTTGGACATGGCCATGTTCCTGCGTATCGCGCCGGAGCTGTACCTCAAGCGTCTGGTGGTTGGTGGTTTTGAGAAAGTGTTCGAGATCAACCGCAACTTCCGTAACGAAGGCGTTTCGACTCGTCACAACCCTGAATTCACCATGCTCGAGTTCTACCAGGCCTATGCCGACTACCGTGACAACATGGACCTCACCGAGGAACTGTTCCGCGAGCTGGCGCAACTGGTATTGGGTTCTACGGACGTGCCGTACGGCGACAAGGTATTCCACTTCGGCGAGCCGTTCGCACGCCTGTCGGTGTTCGACTCGATCCTCAAGTACAACCCGGAGCTGACCGCTGCCGACCTGCAGGACGTCGACCGCGCCCGCGAGATTGCCAGGAAGGCCGGCGCCAAGGTGCTGGGCCATGAAGGCCTGGGCAAGCTGCAGGTGATGATTTTCGAAGAGCTGGTCGAGCACAAGCTGGAACAGCCGCACTTCATTACCGAGTACCCGTTCGAAGTGTCGCCGCTGGCCCGTCGCAACGACGACAACCCGGCCGTTACCGACCGTTTCGAGCTGTTCATCGGTGGCCGCGAAATCGCCAACGCCTACTCCGAGCTCAACGATGCCGAAGATCAGGCCGAGCGCTTCCTGGCCCAGGTGGCCGAGAAGGACGCAGGTGACGATGAAGCCATGCACTATGACGCCGACTTCGTTCGTGCGCTGGAGTACGGCATGCCGCCGACCGCCGGTGAAGGCATCGGCATCGACCGCCTGGTGATGCTGCTGACCAACTCGCCATCGATCCGCGACGTCATCCTGTTCCCGCACATGCGTCCGCAGGCCTGAGTGAGCTGAACGAGCCGCCTTTCGAGGCGGCTTTTTCTTGCCTGAAGCTTTATGTTGTCAGGGCTGGCCCCTTCGCGGGTGAACCCGCTCCTGCAAAGGCCTCAGCAGGCCCTTGCAGGAGCGGTTTTACCCGCGAAGAGGCCGGTACTGACGAAACACTGCCCATGAGGTATCCCCCGTGACACCCGCCATGCCTGACCAAGGCGCCGCCGGCATCGCCACCGCCGTCGCCGAAAGCGTGCAATACCAAGGCCGCAAGACTGCCCGCCAAGGCAGCGAACAGCGTCGCCAGTTGATTCTCGATGCCGCCATGCGCATTGTCGTGCGCGATGGCGTGCGCGGTGTGCGCCACCGGGCAGTGGCCGCCGAGGCCGGCGTGCCATTGTCGGCCACCACCTACTATTTCAAGGACATCGAGGACCTGCTCACCGATACCTTTGCCCAGTACGTCGAGCGCAGTGCGGCCTACATGGCCAAGCTGTGGGCCAACACCGAGGTGGTGTTGCGCCAGTTGCTGGCGCAGGGCGATGGCAGCCCGCAGGCCCGGGCGCGGCTGGCTGACGAGGTGGCGCGCATGACCGCCGACTACGTTCAGCGGCAATTGCTGAACCGCCGTGATTTCCTGATGGCCGAGCAGGCCTTCCGCCAGGAAGCATTGCTGTGCCCGCGACTGGCCGAGTTGGTGTGCGCTCATGAGCAGATCCTGCTGCACGGCACCCGGCAATTGCTGCAGGTCGTGGGCTCGCGGCAGCCAGAGCAGGATGCACAGATGTTGACGGCGATTATCGAGCAGTTGGAATATCAAGGCCTGCTCAAGCAAGCGAATGCGCAAGCCGATGGGCAGATGCTCGCTATGCTTACCCGATACCTGCAGCTGGTGCTGGCATCGGCCTGAGGCGAGAACGACCTTTTCAAGGAGAACCTGATGAAAGCCTGGCGTGTGGTGTTGTTGACTTTGTCATTCCTGCTGCTGGGCGGTTGTCTGGTGACCTTCCATGAGCCCTTGCCCAGCAACCAGGCAGCGCCCAAGGCCCTGCTCGGCAAGTGGAGCAGCAAGGACGCCTGGGGAGAGCCGCTGAAACTGGTGATCAGCCGTAGCGGCGGCGATGCCTACAAGGCGGTGGCCACGGCCAAGGGCAAGGCCCCTGAAGAATACGTGTTCACCGTGTCACGCCACGGCAACCGCTGGTATTTGTCGGCTGGCGTGCCCAAGCGGCTGGGTGGCAATTTCCTGATTGGCGGCTTCGACATCGTCGATGGCAAGGAACTGGTGGTCTACAACCTGGATGTCGAGCAGGTGCAGCAGGCGGTGGACAAGAAGGAACTGAGCGGTCGCAGCACCGAAGTGCCGGAGGACAACGGCGACGGCGTGCTGATCGACAGCCCGGCGGCGCGGGTGCTGGCCTACCTGGACGACCCGGCCAACTCCGACCTGTTCGTCGAAGTGGCGCGGTTCCAGCGCTCGGGCAAATGACCGTGTTGGCGTCTTCGCGGGCAAGCCCGCTCCCACAGGTATTTCACAGGTATCTGATCCTGTGGTGTCCCTGTGGGAGCGGGCTTGCCCGCGAAGACGCCGGTACAGGTTTCGTGTACTAGAAAGGAGTCCCCGGTGGACGAATACCAGCAAACCATCCGCGCCCTGTCCGACCGCATCGTTGCGGCACAGACGCCTATTCGGGTCCTGGACGCGGTGAAGTGGGACGACAACATCCGCCAGGGCTTTCTCAAGGCCAAGGGCAAGGAGCCGCCGGCGGTAGATCGTGCCTACTACCAATCGCGCCCGCTGTCGTTCGACTCCAGCGCGGTCAAGGCCGAGTTCCAGGGCATCGAGCGCGACATCATTCGCCAGTTGGGCCAGTTCAACCCGGTCGGGCAGATCATGAAGCGCATGTGCCGCGAGTACCGCATGGTGGTGCGCATGCTCGAAGCGCGCGGTACCGAGGACTTCGGCCTGATCTCCCAGGAGCTGTACGGCGCCGCCTCGGATGCCTTCCACGCCGGTGACCCGACCCTGGCCGACCTTGGCCTGATGCTGTCGGACTACCTGAACAACATCGATGGCCGTGGTGACCTCAAGGATGAGCCAAAGAACCTCACTGCCAAGGAGGCCGTGGAGATCCTCCAGCACCGGCTGAACAAAGTGTTCGGCGAGGCCGAAGGGACCATTCGCGTGTTCGAGTCCGACGGTATCGTCGCCGACGCCGCGGCTGGTGCCGACTACATCAAGGTGCGTGCCGATGCCATGTTCAACACCCGCGATGTGCGCGCCCTGGAGGTGCACGAAGGGTTGGTGCACGTCGGGACCACGCTCAATGGCCTGAACCAGCCGATCTGCACCTTCCTGGCCAAGGGCCCGCCCTCGTCGACGGTAACCCAGGAGGGCCTGGCCATCCTCATGGAGGTGATCGCCTTTGCCTCCTACCCCAGCCGCCTGCGCAAGCTCACCAACCGCACCCGAGCCATCCATATGGTCGAGGAGGGCGCAGACTTCATGCAGGTCTACGGTTTCTTCCGCGAGCAGGGCTTCGAGATGGCGCAGAGCTACAGCAACGCCAGCCGGGTGTTCCGCGGGTCGGTGCCCAACGGCTTGCCATTCACCAAGGACTTGTCCTACCTCAAGGGCTTCATCATGGTTTACAACTACATTCAGTTGGCCGTGAAGAAGGGCAAACTGGAACAGATCCCGTTGCTGTTCTGTGGCAAAACCACCCTGGAAGACATGCGCACCCTGCGCCAACTTGTCGAGGAAGGGCTGGTCGAGCCGCCCAAGTACCTGCCCGAGCAGTTCCGTGACCTTAACGCGCTATCGGCCTGGATGTGTTTCTCCAACTTCCTCAACCACCTGAGCCTGGACCGTATTGAAGCCGACTACGCGAACATTCTCTGAGCACTGCCGTCTGCTGGTCCTGGGCCTGGTCCTGCTGAGCCTTGGGGGCTGCAGCAGCCTGCTGTTCTACCCCGAGCGTGGTCAGGCCTTCACCCCTGAGCGGGCCAAGCTGGAATACCGCGACGTCACGCTGACCACTGCTGATGGCGTCCGCCTTCACGGTTGGTGGCTGCCGGCCAAGGCCGGGGTGGAGGTCAAGGGCACGGTGCTGCACCTGCACGGCAACGGCGGTAACCTGCCTGGGCACCTGGGGGGTAGCTACTGGCTGCCGGAGCAGGGCTACCAGGTGTTGATGATCGACTACCGCGGCTATGGCTTGTCTCAGGGCCAGCCGAGACTGCCGGAAGTGTACGAGGACATTGCCGCAGCCATGGCCTGGCTGGAGCAGGCCCCCGAGGTCAGGGGCAAGCCGTTGGTGCTGCTGGGGCAGAGCCTGGGCGGTGCGATGGCCATTCATTACCTGGCGGCGCACCCGGAGCAGCGCCAGCGCTTCAGCGCCCTGGTGTTCGATGGCGTGCCGGCCAGTTACCGCGCGGTGGGGCGCTTTGCTCTGAGCACCTCCTGGATGACCTGGCCACTGCAGGTTCCGCTGTCGTGGCTGGTGCCGGACGGCGACAGCGCGATCCACTCGATCGAGCGACTGAGCAGCCCGCCCAAGCTGTTTTTCCACAGCATCGACGACAACCTGGTCCCGATGGACAACGGCATCCGCCTGTATCAGCACGCGCCACCCCCTCGGGTGCTGCAACTGACCCGAGGTGGGCACGTACAGACCTTCGCCGACCCTACCTGGCGCCAGGTGATGCTGCGGTTCCTCGATGACCCCAGCCATTTCAACGGCCTGCGGCGGCTAGCCGAAGTGCCCAATTACCCTGACGAGAAGAACAAGCAATGAGTGAAGAACGCAACGCCATCCCGCTGATCCTGACCGGCGTCGGCAGCATCATCGTGACGGTGGGGGCCTTGTGGTACTACGGTTACCTGCATTTCGCCAAGCCCGAAGATGCCCTGCTGCTGCAGGATTTCACCATGCTCAAGACCATCCCCGGCGAGGACTACAAGGTATCGCTGGACCCGGCGCCGCAAGTGGCCCAGTGCGTCGATGGCGTGCTGGTGCTGTTCGACACCCAGCAAAAAGGCCTGACCGGCGTGCTGGTGGACAACCGTAAGCGTGCGGTGCGCTGCATGGGCGAGGAAACACCACAGCAGGTGCAGTGAGCCATTATCCCTGCTGCCTGAACTCGCCTCTTCGCGGGCACGCCCGCTCCCACAGGGTCGCGCAAAACTCGAGACTGGCGCCGTACCTGTGGGAGCGGGCTTGCCCGCGAAGAGGCCAGAACAGGCAAAAGAAAGCCCCGCATCAATCGCGGGGCTTGTCATTTCAGCTAACCAGCCTTACTGCTGAGCCTGGCTCACCGAGCGCGGTGCCACCGGCTGGTTGTCGTTGGAGATGGTCACCTCCACCCGACGGTTCTGCGCACGGCCCGAGTTGCTCGAGTTGTCCGCTACCGGGTACGCCTTGCCATAGCCCTGGGAAACGATTCGCGCCGGATCTACCCCGGCACGTACCAGTGCCATGCGCACGCTGTTGGCGCGGCGCTCGGACAGTGTCTGGTTGTAGTTGGCCGAGCCGACGCTGTCGGTGTAGCCCTCGACGATCACCTTGCGTTCCGGGTTTTCCTGTAGGAACCGCGCCAGCTTGGTGATGTTCGGGTAAGCGCTGCTCTTGAGTTCGGCCTTGTTGAAGTCGAACAGTACATCGCCGAAGGTCACCAGCGTTCCGCGGTCGGTCTGCTTGGCGTTGAGGCTGTCCTGCAGCTTGGCGATCTGCGCGTCGCGGGCATCCAGTTTGGCCTGGGCGCGCTGGGCCGAGGCGTTCTTCAGCTCGGCTTCGGCGGTGCGCAGGGCAATGGTCTGCTTGGCCACTTCGACGCGCTGGTTGGTCAGGTAGGCCAGTTGGTCGACTTTCTTCTCGTCTTCACGGTCCATGTACGCCTTGTCGGCCTTGTTCAGCCAGTCCTGGGCGTCCTTGGTCTCCAGTGCCGCGACCTTGCTCGCTTGCGGGTTGCTCTGCAGCGAAGAGAAGTTGGTGCGGGCCGCTTCCAGATTGGCATTCGGATCGTGCGAGCAGGCAGCAAGACCGACGCTCAGGGCCAGCAGGGCGGGAATCATGACGTGTTTGCGCATAGTGTTCATCCTTTGATCGTGTGCGAAGGCTAAGGTTGGCGGGGCAGGGCTCACTGAACGCTGCGCAGGCCTTCCTCACGTACGTCCTGAACGCCCTGGCGGGCATCCTGCACGGCCTTCTGGGCTTTGGCTGCCTGGGCCTTGCGTTCGGCGAGGCGGGCATCCCACTCGGCCTGTTGGGCCAGGCGCTTGGCCTCGTCGTACTTCTTGTCGTGCATGGCGATTTCGGCTTGCTTGAACTTGTCCTGAGCCGCTTTCATTTCCACGGCGGCGAACTCTGTACCGCCGGCGCTGACGGCGGAGTTCACGGCGGACTGGGTGACGGCATACTGCTCGGTGGGCGGATTGCCCGCACAGCCGGCCAGGACCAGGCTACTGCCCAGTGCCAGCGCGGCCAGCTTGAACCCGCGCACATGAGTGGATGACAGTTTGCTAGTGCGGGTCTTCATGGTGGTCAGCTCCATTGGATCACTCCTGATAACGACGATGTCCGTAGCAGTCCATCGCTCAATCCCTGACAAAACCGCGCGCTTCAGCTCAACGGTGCACGAGGGCAGTGTGCAGGGTTTTAGCGTGATGGCTATTGGCTCCGACTCGGACGTTTTTCGAATAGTTCAGAAAAAAACGCTGTAATCGGATAACTATTTCTGACTGATCGGTCAGTGCGATTTGCCTGGAACTTTCTCAGGCTGGAGCTGTATTCCGGGCCTTCAGCAGGCCCGGAACGCAGGAGCGCAGGATTATTTTTCGCTGTCGACTGTAGCGTTGCTCAAGTTGTGCAGGTGCTGGCGGGACAGGGAGAGAAAGCGCGGCGTAGGACCGACGTCCTCGTACAGCGGGTCGCCTTCTTCGTCGGTAGCGATGACCTGGCGCCCCTGCACATAGGGGAAGCTGGCCTCCAATTCTTCAAGGGCGGCTGCGACCAGTTCGCCGAGCAGTTCTTCAGCGGTGCGCTTGGGGTACATGTCGATCAGCGCGGCCAGGCGCGCTTCTGACTCCAGGTCCAGGTGCAGGACATGGCCGGTACGGCTAAGGGTACCGGCGGCATTCTGTTCCCAGTGCTGGGCGAGTTCACGGATTTTCATGATGACCTCTGTTGACGCCTGGAAAGGCTGCACTGCATGGGAGTGCTGTGCTTTCACTTTAGTTTGGTTTGGCTGATCACGGCTTGCCATCGTCGCCCGGCTGTGGGCACTCTTGGGGGATACCGCCCCCCCCTGTAGGAGCGGGTTTACCCGCGAACACCGGCAACGCCGGTGCCAGGCACCGCCTTGGGTTGTTCACGGGTTAACCCGCGCTTGCACAGGGCGCGCTGAGGCTGATAGGGATGCAACGGAGAGAGCGCCAATGACCGATATCGATGTGCGTTTGCGTGAAGATGTCCATGTGTTGGGTGAACTGCTTGGCGAAACCATTCGCCAGCAGCATGGCGATGCGTTCCTGCAGAAAATCGAGGACATCCGCCACAGTGCCAAGGCCGACCGCCGCGGCCCTGGTGAGCAACTGAGTTCAACCCTGGCGGACCTGGCCGAAGAAGACCTGCTGCCTGTAGCGAGGGCCTTCAACCAGTTCCTCAACCTGGCCAACATGGCCGAGCAGTACCAGTTGATCCGCCGCCGCGACGCTGACCAACCCGAACCTTTCGAAGCGCGGGTACTGCCCGAGCTGCTGGGGCGTCTGAAGCAGGCCGGCCACAGCAACGACGCCCTGGCCCGGCAACTGGCCAAGCTCGATATCCAGCTGGTGCTCACCGCACACCCCACCGAAGTGGCCCGCCGCACGCTGATCCAGAAGTACGACGCGATCGCCGGCCAACTGGCCGCACAGGACCATCGTGACCTGACCCCGGCAGAACGCCAGCAAGTGCGCGAACGCCTGCGCCGGCTGATCGCCGAGGCCTGGCATACCGAAGAAATCCGCCGCACCCGGCCTACGCCGGTAGACGAAGCCAAGTGGGGTTTCGCAGTGATCGAGCATTCGCTGTGGCACGCTATCCCCAGCCACCTGCGCAAGGTCGACAAGGCCCTGCTGGACGCCACTGGCCTGCGCCTGCCGCTGGAGGCCGCGCCGATCCGCTTTGCCTCGTGGATGGGTGGCGACCGTGATGGCAACCCCAATGTGACGGCTGCCGTCACCCGCGAAGTGCTGCTGCTGGCGCGCTGGATGGCCGCCGACCTGTTCCTGCGCGACATCGATGCACTGGCCGCCGAGTTGTCCATGCAGCAGGCCAGCGACGCCCTGCACAAACAGGTCGGCGACAGTGCCGAACCCTACCGCGCTGTGCTCAAGCAACTGCGCGACCGCCTGCGTGCGACACGCGCATGGGCGCATTCGGCCTTGACCAGCAACCAACCAGCCGGTGCCGACGTGCTGGTGGACAACCGCGACCTGATCGCGCCACTGGAGCTGTGCTACCAGTCGCTGCACGAATGCGACATGGGCGTGATCGCCGAAGGCCCGCTGCTTGACTGCTTGCGTCGCGCGGTTACCTTCGGCCTGTTTCTGGGCCGCCTGGACGTGCGCCAGGACGCTGCCCGTCACCGTGATGCGCTGACCGAGATTACCGACTACCTGGGCCTGGGGCGTTACGCTGACTGGGATGAGGAGCAACGCATCGCGTTCCTCCAGGCCGAGCTGAAAAACCGCCGGCCCCTGCTACCTGCGCATTTCAAGCCGCAAGCGGACACCGCCGAAGTGCTGGCGACCTGCAGGGAGGTGGCCGCAGCGCCGGCTGCCTCGCTGGGGTCTTACGTCATCTCCATGGCGGGCGCCGCCTCGGATGTACTGGCGGTGCAACTGTTGCTCAAGGAAGCTGGCCTGACCCGCCCCATGCGTGTGGTGCCACTGTTCGAGACCCTGGCCGACCTCGACAACGCCGGCCCGGTCATGCAGCGCCTGCTTGGCCTGCCGGGCTACCGTGCGGGCCTGCGCGGCCCGCAGGAAGTGATGATTGGTTACTCCGATTCGGCCAAGGACGCCGGCACCACGGCTGCTGCCTGGGCGCAGTACCGGGCTCAGGAAAACCTGGTGCGTATCTGTGCCGAGCATCAGGTCGAGCTGCTGCTGTTCCACGGCCGTGGCGGTACGGTCGGGCGAGGCGGTGGCCCGGCCCATGCCGCGATCCTGTCGCAGCCACCGGGTTCGGTGGCGGGGCGTTTCCGCACCACCGAGCAGGGTGAAATGATTCGCTTCAAGTTCGGCTTGCCGGGCATCGCCGAGCAAAACCTCAACCTGTACCTGGCTGCCGTGCTTGAAGCCACGCTGTTGCCACCGCCGCCCCCGCAGCCGGCCTGGCGTGAGGTGATGGACCAGTTGGCTGCCGATGGTGTCCAGGCCTACCGCGGCGTGGTGCGGGATAATCCCGATTTCGTCGAGTACTTCCGCCAGTCGACGCCAGAACAGGAGCTGGGGCGCCTGCCGCTGGGCAGCCGCCCGGCCAAGCGTCGCGCCGGGGGCATCGAAAGCCTGCGCGCCATCCCGTGGATCTTCGGCTGGACCCAGACCCGGCTGATGCTGCCGGCCTGGCTGGGCTGGGAAACCGCGCTGACGAATGCCTTGGCCCGGGGACAGGGTGAGTTGCTGGCGCAGATGCGAGAGCAATGGCCGTTCTTCCGCACCCGCATCGACATGCTGGAAATGGTGCTGGCCAAGGCCGATGCGCAAATTGCCGAGGCCTACGACGAACGTCTGGTGCAACCGCACTTGCTCCCTTTAGGTGCGCACCTGCGCGACCTATTGTCGCAGTCATGCCAGGTGGTGTTGGGCCTGACCGGGCAGCCGGTGCTACTGGCGCACAGCCCCGAGACACTGGAATTCATTAGCCTGCGCAATACCTATCTGGACCCGTTGCACCGCCTGCAGGCAGAGTTGCTGGCCCGCTCGCGCAGCCGCGAAGCCGCTCTGGACAGCCCGTTGGAGCAGGCCTTGCTGGTGACCGTGGCGGGTATTGCTGCCGGGCTGCGCAACACTGGCTAAGGGCAAGCCCGGGTCATGTCTGGCGAGTGTCATACAGGCCCGGCACAATGACGGGGAGGGTGGTTGCGCCGGGCGCAACCGCCTGCCCGGTCAGTCGCAAGTGGCGCATTCCTGCAACTTTGGGACGCTTGTCTGGCTGCCGGGCGCTGTGTATCTTGAGCAGCCTTCTGACCGATTTATGGTCATACCCGATTTTCCGGACTTGGCCCTGGTTGCCGAATCCATTGAATTTCATAAAAAAATTTGAGGAGCACAAGATGCGCGTAATTCTGCTGGGAGCTCCCGGGGCCGGTAAAGGTACTCAGGCAAAGTTCATCACCGAGAAGTTCGGTATTCCACAGATCTCCACCGGTGACATGCTGCGTGCCGCCGTCAAGGCCGGTACCCCGCTGGGCCTGGAGCTGAAGAAAGTCATGGATGCCGGCCAACTGGTCTCCGACGAGTTGATCATCAGCCTGGTGAAGGAGCGCATCGCTCAGCCTGATTGCGCCAACGGTTGCCTGTTCGACGGCTTCCCACGCACCATCCCGCAAGCCGAGGCCATGGTCGCTGCCGGTGTCGACATTGATGCCGTGGTTGAAATTGCCGTGGACGACGAAGAAATCGTCGGCCGCATGGCGGGCCGCCGCGTGCACCTGGCCTCGGGCCGTACCTACCACATTCAGTACAACCCGCCGAAAGTGGAAGGCAAGGACGACGAGACCGGTGAAGACCTGATCCAGCGTGACGACGACAAAGAAGAAACCGTTCGCCATCGCCTGTCGGTCTACCACAGCCAGACCAAGCCGCTGGTGGATTTCTACCAGAAGCTGTCGGCTGCCAATGGCGGCAAGCCGAAGTACAGCCACATCGAAGGTGTCGGCTCGGTTGAAGCCATCACCGCCAAGGTCCTGGCAGCCCTGAGCTGAACCGGCGCCTGACGCACCTCGACAACGGCCCGCTTGCGGGCCGTTGTCGTTTGTAGGCCGCACAGCGGCCCCCTCGGGACACAACGCCGCTGCTGCTCTATACTGCCGCTCTTTTTCATTCGCACCTGGATACCCGTTCGATGACCACCCTGCTGGCCCTGGATACCGCCACCGAAGCCTGTTCCGTCGCGCTGCTGCATGACGGCAAGGTAACCAGCCACTACGAGGTGATCCCGCGCATGCATGCCCAGAAGCTGCTGCCGATGATCAAGCACCTGCTGGCTGACGCTGGCGTGGCACTGAATGCGCTGGATGCCATTGCCTTTGGCCGTGGCCCGGGCGCGTTCACTGGCGTGCGTATTGCCATCGGTGTGGTGCAAGGCCTGGCCTTTGCCCTCGAACGCCCGGTGCTGCCGGTGTCCAACCTGGCCGCACTGGCCCAGGGTGCATTGCGCGAGCATGGCGTGCAGCAGGTGGCAGCGGCCATTGATGCACGCATGGATGAAGTGTACTGGGGTTGCTACCAGGCCACGGCGGGCGAAATGCGCCTGGTCGGCCGTGAAGCCGTGTTGCCGCCCGAGCAGGTGGCGCTGCCGGCAGGCAGCAATGGCGAGTGGTTCGGTGCCGGTACCGGATGGGGCTATGCCGAGCGCCTGGCGGTTCAGGTGGCCGCGAGCAACCCTGGCGCCTTGCCCAATGCCCTGGACGTCCTCAGCCTGGCCACCTTCGCCTGGGCGCGTGGCGAGGCAATCGTCGCCGAGCAGGCGCAGCCGGTTTATCTGCGCGATAATGTAGCCACGCCCAAGAAGCACTGAGTGCTGTTCGTCGGTTATCGCCGAACACGCTAAAACCTTTTGCGCGATCTGTGGTCCAGTTATCACTCAAGCATTAGCGACGGAACCCTGATGCTGCTAAATTGCCATCATTGGTCCTGAGTGCTCATGCCATGCGTATCGACGGTTTCTCATCGCAGTCCTACCCGCTCAAGCGCACCTCGCGCAAAGCAGCGGTGCGTGACCAGGCCATCGACGATGCCGAGGTGATCGAGGAGGCAGAAGCCGCCCCGCAGGAAACCACCGCCCGCCGCCCTGGCGGTGGCCTGCCAGCCCGCCAGCAGGACATGGTTTTCCCTCGTGCCCGTGACCGCCGCACCGCCACCGCACTGGCCAGTTACCTGAGCACTGCCGGTTTTACCGACTGGGAAATGGAAGTACTGGGGCTCGACCTGTACATTTGATGGATGAATCCGTCACCACTGCCTTACTTTCTCGGTTGTCCGTCGTGGAGCGAAAACGCCTGGCGCGACTACCTGTACCCCGCCGACGCCAGCAGTAATCAAATGCTTGGCTTCTACAGCCAGGTGTTCAACGCCGTCGAAGGCAACACCACTTTCTATGCACGTCCCGCGCCCGGTACCATTGCCCGCTGGGCGCAAGTCATGCCCGAGCACTTTCGCTTCACTGCCAAGTTTCCGCGGGATGTCAGCCATGAGGGCGACCTGCGTGACCAGCTTGAGCCTGCCTTCGACTTCACCCGGCTGATGGCCCCGCTGGGCCAGCGCGTGTCACCCTACTGGCTGCAGTTGCCGGCCCAGTTTGGCCCGGCGCGCCTGGGTGAGCTTTGTCACTTCCTCGATCAGATCGCCGTGCCCGTGGCCGTGGAAGTGCGCAACCAGGCCTTTTTTGCCAAGGGTGAGGAAGAACGCCTGCTCAATCGCCTGCTGCACGAACGCGGCGTGGAGCGCATCTGCCTCGACCCGCGCGCGCTGTTCAGTTGCACCTCGCGCGACCCTGCCGTGCTGCATGCGCAGTCGAAGAAGCCCAGGGTGCCACCGCGTCCGGCAGCCTTCAGCCAGCACCCTCAGGTTCGCTTCATCGGCCATCCGGAACTGGAGGCCAACCACACCTTCCTCAGCCCTTGGGTAGAAAAAGTCGCCGCCTGGATCGAAGAAGGCCGCAATCCCTATATCTTCCTGCACACCTCGGACAATCGCCTGGCTGCGGCGCTGGCCCAGTGTTTCCATCAGCGGCTGATGGCACGGCTGCCGGGCCTGGCACCTTTGCCGGAATTGCCGCGCGCCCCTGAGGTCGAACAATTAGGGCTACTCTGACCTTTCCCTGACTGCCGGAGGTTGAACCATGGATGTGCAAACCCTGCGAGCTGAGGCCTTCAAGGCTTTACACGAGCGCGACGGCGCGTTCGTCATCCCCAACCCGTGGGATGCCGGCTCCGCCAAGTTGCTCGCCAGCCTGGGTTTCGAGGCACTGGCCACTACCAGTGCAGGCCTGGCCTTCAGCCTGGGCCGGCCAGACGCCGAAGGCGCCTTGAGCCTGGACGATACGCTGGACAATGCCGGCGAGATCGTCGATGCCACCGCGCTGCCGGTGGCCGCCGATCTGGAAAACGGCTTTGGCGATTTGCCCGAAGACTGTGCCCAGACCATTCTGCGTGCCGCCGAAGTCGGCCTGGTAGGCGGCTCCATCGAAGATGCCAGTGGCCGCAGTGATGCGCCCATCTATGACTTCGGGCTGGCCGTGGAGCGCGTGCGCGCCGCTGTGCAGGCGGCGCGTGGCCTGCCATTTCCGTTCACCTTGTGCGCCCGGGCAGAAAACCTGCTGCACGGGCGCATGGACCTCGATGACACCATCCTGCGCCTGCAAGCCTATGCCGAAGCCGGTGCCGACGTGCTCTACGCCCCCGGGCTGCGCACTGTGGAGGAAGTCCGTGCCGTGGTGCAGGCAGTCGCACCGCGCCCTGTGAATGTGCTGATGGGCATGGCGGGCGTGCAGCTCAACGTCAACCAGTTGCAGGACCTGGGCGTGCGTCGCATCAGTGTGGGCTCCTCGCTGGCCCGTGCTGCACTCGGGGCCTTTCACCGAGCCGCGCTGGAAATTCGCGATGAGGGCACGTTCGGCTACGGTGAGCAGGCCATGCCGTTTGCCCAACTGAACGACCTGTTCCGCCGCTGATGCGGGCATTGCTGGCGATATTGGCCGGCCTGCTGACGGTGGCCGGCCTGGCCTGGCACTTCGGCTGGCGCCTGCCTGCCATGTGGAACCCCTGGGCACCGCTGGACGTAAGCCAGCCGCCCAACCTGCTGACCCCCTACAAACTGTCGCGCCTGCGCAATGACCCGGCGCTGTGCCGGCAGGCGCTGGAAACCAGCCACCTGCGTTACCGGGCACAAGCCGACAGCCCGGCGTCGGCCAACTGCCCGCTGCAGAACGTCTGGCGCATCGAGGGCGGCCAGGCGCGGCTGAGCAGCAGCTTTCTGGCCAGTTGCCCGCTGGCGGTGGCCTATGCACTGTTCGAGAACCATGGCTTGCAGCCGGCGGCGCAGGAAGTGTTTGGGCAATCGGTGACGCAGGTCGATCACCTGGGCAGCTTTGCCTGCCGCAATGTCTACCATCGCAAGCAGGGCCGATTGAGCCAGCACGCCACGGCCAATGCGCTGGACATCAGCGGATTTCGCCTGAAGGACGGCCGGCGCATTATTCTGGCGCGTGACTGGCAGGCAGGTGGACAGAAGGCGGAATTCCTGCACCGGGTGCAGCGGGCAGCTTGCGAGAGCTTCAGCACGGTACTGGGGCCGGACTACAACGCTGCGCACCGCAACCACTTCCATCTGGACATGGGGCGCTGGCAGATCTGTCGTTAGCTTCAGGCGTACGCGCGCACGTTGTTCAGCACCACTGGGCGCGCCCAGTGGATGTCGAACTCCAGGTCATTCTGCTGCTTGGCCAGGGTGGCTTCGTCGAACGGTTCGGGCGCCGGGTCCAGCAGGTTGGTCTCGAACTCGGCAATGGGCAGGAACAATGACCGTGGTGTGGGGCCCGGGCCAGGCTCGGCAATGGGCTGGCCCTGGCTCATTACCACCGGACGCAGCCAGCTGTTGTTGATGTCGAGCTGACGCTGCTGCTCGATCAGTTCAATGGCGCTGAACGGCTCGGGCGCGGGTGGCAGCAGCTTGGCCTCGAGCTCGGCCTTGGGCAGGAAAAGCGGCTCGGGCGGTGCCACCACGGTGTCTTGCACCGGGCAGGCGCGCTGGGCGTCGATCAGGGCCAGGGCACGGGCCCCGCCGATGGGTTCGCCGCTGTCCTGATCGTACTGCACGAACGACTGGCTGACGCCGTCTACGGGCTCTTCCTGCTGCTCGGCCATGGCCCGGGCAAAGAAATCCTGCCACAGGTGGCTGACGCCCCCGAGTGCCTGGGTGTTGTGCTGACTGTAGTTGCCGACAGGCGACAAATAGGTCAAGCCGATGGGAAGAGTATCTGACATGGCAGTCGTGCGCGCTGTGCTCTGGCAGAATAGCGGGATATTGCCTGTATCGGCCGTGGTTGCCGATTCATTAAGGGCTTGGTTTGATTTTTCGGGTGTGAACGATGGAAGAGCAAGGCACGGGTATCAGGGTCGAGGCAATGACAGCTGAGTATGCGCAACAGGCCAGGGCGTGGGCTGAACGCCTGGGCCTGCCGCTGCAGGACGATACCGCCGGCTTCGCTGTGCAGGTGGGCGCCGACGGCTTGCAGATTCAGCAACTGGGCCCGCAGGCGCCCGGGCCGGTGCGCGTGGACTTCGTCGAAGGCCAGGCTGCGCATCGCCGCCAGTTTGGCGGTGGCAACGGGCAGATGATCGCCAAGGCCGTGGGCATTGCCCAAGGTATCCGGCCGCAGGTGCTGGATGCCACGGCGGGGCTGGGCAAGGACGCGTTCGTGCTGGCCAGCCTTGGCTGCCAGATGACCCTGATCGAGCGCCAGCCGCTCATTGCCGCGCTGCTGGAGGACGGCCTGGCGCGGGCGCGAGCGGACGAAGAAGTGGGCCCGATTGTCGGGCGCATGCGCCTGCTGACCGGCAACGCCATCGAGCGCATGCGCGCCTGGGAAGGGGAGGCGCCGCAGGTGATCTACCTCGACCCGATGTTCCCGCACCGCGACAAGAGCGCCCTGGTGAAAAAGGAAATGCGCGTGTTCCGGCCTTTGGTGGGCGATGACCTGGATGCCCCGGCGCTGCTCGAAGCCGCCCTGGCGCTGGCCAGCCACCGGGTGGTGGTGAAGCGCCCGCGCAAGGCACCGATCATCGACGGGCCGAAGCCCAGCCACAGCCTGGAAGGCAAGTCGAGCCGGTATGACATTTATCCGAAGAAGGCGTTGAAAAACTGATATGGTTTTTAAATAAGTCTTATCAATTTCAGATTAATAATTGTGTCCGGATTGCATATGCTTTCGGATCAATGTAATTGCCTGTGAAGTCGAGGTAGGTTCGCGATGGTGAGCTGATTTTTGGCCACGTATGCGATGGCTCACTAGGTATTGTAAAGGGAGGGAAGGAAGTAGGGGTGACATATCGCGACTTCTTGCCTTCGACCTTATTCAGTACCAGAGTTGTCAATTTTGACTCTTGTAGGGCAGCGTTCAAAAATCTTTCCTCACCTTTCTTTCTCAACGTACGGGAGCTCGCCTGTACCTCGGCACTTGCTTTATATTTTTGATATTCAATGTGCTCTTTGAGTATTCTGTATTCTCGTTTTGTAAGGTTGGGGTTCTCTTGATCCAGGCGGGGTATGATATTTTTTACCTTATAACCGCCGAGTATAAGTTTCGCCAAGGAGTACATTCCACTTGGATCCGATTTGTTTACAGGGTCATTTTCGCAGTAGGCGTAAGCATTGATTCCCCCTTTTTCAAAGGGTGACAAGTTGTCTCGACTGTGAAAGCGCATCAGTCCTGGATTGAACAGGCGGTGACCATTGCCCAGTAAGTAGCCTGTGGCAGAGGGTAACCAGTTCTGGCCTGTGAATCGAGATAGTAATGGGTTGGTAGGCGGGCAATTGTCATTGCCGTAAGGGCCGTAGTTAATGGTCCTCTGGCTTTTCGAACCAATGCTGACTGTTGACTCTTGTGCGTCGGTGGCCAATAGGCGTACTTGTGAAGGGGTATTTGTCGATTCGCTTAGATTCCGGTTATTGGCGCTGAGCAATGTCTGGTGAGTACTCCCTGTATGCCAGGTTGAAAGCTTATTATCCTTATAGAAAAAATTCAGTGTGTGCGCTGGCATGGTGGTGCGTTCATATTAATGATTTAGATATGAACCTACCGGGAGTTTTTCTGTTTGGCTACTGGCAGAAATGCTAGGTAGGCGCATTGGTTAAACAGGTTCGGCTGATTGGCGAATATGGCCCGTTGTGCGCCTCTATCGCGACACAAGGCCCCCTATAATGGCCTGTGTCCAACATCGATCAGTGTGTAGGAGCGGGTTTACCCGCGAATATGGTGGCGGCAGCAACGGTGAACGGCTGGTAGAAATTGGCCGGCAGACCCGGCCCTTTCGCGGGTAAACCCGCTCCTACAGGGGGACGTGATAGGTGTTTTCAGGGTGGAAAGCCCGCAAGAATACTGCTACCACCTCTCGCACATGCGCCTCGGCCTCATCCCCCTCCAGCGGCCCCGCACAACCCAGCAGCAAGCGGTAATCTGGCGCCCCCTTGACCAGGCAGAAGAAGTGCTCCGCCGCCCTCAATGGGTTGTCGATGCGCAGCAGCCCGCGCTCGTGGGCCCCGCGCAGCAGGGCTTCCATCCCGGCCAGCACGCGCTTGGGCCCGGCCTCGTAGAAGTACTCGCCAAAACTCGGGTCCAGGCTGCCCTGGGCCATGATCAGGCGGCTGAGCTTGATCGCTTCGTCACTGCTGATAAGCGCCTGGAAGTTGCGGGCAATGGTCAGCAGCACTTCTTCCACCGGTACCCCCTCGGGATACTCGAACAGCAGGTCAGGCAACTGGATCTGGCAGGTGGCCATGACCGCCGAGCAGAACAGGGTCTGCTTGTCGGTGAAGTGGCTGTACACGGTGAGCTTTGAAACACCTGCCGCCGCAGCGACCGCATCCATGCTGGTGTTGGCGTAGCCAAGGCTGAGGAACAGCGTCTTGGCCGCTTCGAGGATCGCCTCGCGCTTGGCCAGGTCCTTGGGCCGGCCCGGGCCGATGGGTGCGTCGTTGGACATTGTGGTCTGCATCTGGTTGAAGGATCACCATCTTAACGGGTCAGGCGCCATCCGGCGAAAGCCAGGCTGCATTACCTGCTCACCGCACGCTTGAAAAACCAGCGCACACCCTTCCCGCCATCCTTTCGCTGACTTAATATACCCGTCAGTACAAATATTAAATGTGCACTCCGCGAAAGGATTCATCATGTTGCGCCATGCCTTGTCCATCGCTCTGCCCGCCGCTGCTGCCCTGCTTCTGGCGGCGTGTGGCCAGGAAGCCGCCCCACCCGCAGCACCGCGCCCGGCACTGGTGGTTCAGCCACAGCCGGCCGAAGCCGCTGCCGACAGTTACCCCGGTGAGGTGCGTGCGCGTTTCGAACCGGAGCTGGCCTTCCGCATTGGCGGCAAGGTCAGCAACCGTTTGGTCGAGGAAGGGCAGCGGGTCAAGGCCGACCAGCCGCTGGCCGAACTGGACCCGCAGGACGTGCATCTGCAGCTGGAAGCCAACCGCGCCCGGGTGGCCGCTGCGCAGGCCAATCTGTCGCTGGTGCGCGCCGAGCGCGACCGCTACCAGAAGCTGCTGGAGCGGCAGATGGTCAGCCATTCCCTGTACGACAATGCCGAAAACCTCTACCGCGCAGGCCTTGCCCGTCTGAAGCAGGCCAAAGCCGAGTTCGATGTGGCTGGCAACCAGGCCGAATATGCCGTATTGCGTGCGCCGCAGGCCGGGGTGATCGCCAAGCGCCAGGTTGAAGTGGGCCAGGTGGTCGCCGCCGGGCAGACCGTGTTTACCCTCGCCGCCGATGGCGAGCGAGAAGTGGTCATCGGCCTGCCGGAACAGCAGTTCGCTCGCTTCGCTGTGGGCCAACCGGTGAGCGTGGAGCTGTGGTCGCACCCGCAGGCACGTTTCCAGGGGCGCATTCGCGAGCTGTCACCGGCTGCCGACCCGCGCTCGCGCACGTTCGCGGCGCGCGTCGCCTTTACCACGGCCGCCGTTCCGGCTGAGCTGGGCCAGAGCGCCCGGGTGTTCATCGCCAAGGACGGGCTGATCCCGCTGTCGGTACCGCTGTCGGCAGTGACTGCGGAAAACGGTCAGGCCTATGTCTGGCGGGTGAACAAGGAAAGCCGCCTGGAGCGGGCGACCGTGCGGCTGGGGGCATATGGCAGCGACAGTGTGCCGGTGCTCGAAGGCCTGGACCCAGGTGACTGGGTGGTTGCCGCTGGTGGCCATGTACTGCGCGAGGGCCAGGAGGTACGCCCCGTGGACCGCAGCAACCGTGTAGTGAACCTGGCGGCCAAGGAGTAAGTCCCGATGGGTTTCAACCTTTCTGCCTGGGCGCTGCGCAACCGCCAGATCGTCCTGTTCCTGATGATCCTGCTGGCCGCCATTGGCGCCATGTCGTACACCAAGCTTGGCCAGAGCGAGGACCCGCCATTCACCTTCAAGGCCATGGTCATCCGCACCCTGTGGCCAGGCGCCAGCGCCGAAGAAGTGTCGCGCCAGGTGACCGAGCGCATCGAGAAGAAGCTGATGGAAACCGGCGAGTACGAAAAGATTGTCTCGTTCTCTCGCCCCGGTGAATCGCAGGTCACTTTCATGGCCCGCGACTCGCTGCATTCCCAAGACATCCCTGAGCTGTGGTACCAGATCCGCAAGAAGGTTGCGGACATTCGTCATACCTTGCCACCGGAGATCCAGGGCCCGTTCTTCAATGACGAGTTCGGCACTACCTTCGGCAATATCTATGCGCTGACTGGTGAGGGTTTCGATTATGCGCTGCTCAAGGACTACGCCGACCGTATCCAGATCCAGCTGCAGCGGGTCAAGGATGTGGGCAAGGTCGAGCTGATCGGCCTGCAGGACGAGAAAGTCTGGATCGAGCTGTCCAACCTCAAGCTGGCGACCCTCGGGGTGCCCCTGGAAGCTGTGCAGAAGGCGTTGCAAGAGCAGAACGCGGTGAGCACCGCCGGTTTCTTCGAGACGCCCAGCGAGCGCCTGCATCTGCGGGTGAGCGGGCGTTTCGACAGCGTCGAGCAGATCCGCCAGTTCCCCATTCGCGTGGGGGATCGCACCTTCCGGATTGGCGATGTCGCCGAGGTGCACCGTGGCTTCAACGACCCACCCGCACCACGCATGCGCTTCATGGGCGAGGATGCCATTGGCCTGGCAGTGTCGATGAAAGACGGTGGTGACATCCTGGTGCTGGGCAAGGCCCTGGAAGGCGAGTTCGAGCGCCTGGCGCACAGCCTGCCGGCCGGCATGGAGCTGCGCAAGGTCTCGGATCAACCGGCGGCGGTGAAGGCTGGCGTGGGGGAGTTCGTCCAGGTGCTGGTCGAGGCGCTGGTCATTGTGCTGCTGGTGAGCTTCTTCTCGCTGGGCCTGCGTACCGGCCTGGTGGTGGCGCTGGCCATTCCGCTGGTGTTGGCCATGACCTTTGCCGCCATGCATTACTTCGGCATCGGCCTGCACAAGATTTCCCTCGGCGCACTGGTGCTGGCCCTGGGCTTGCTGGTGGATGACGCGATCATTGCCGTGGAGATGATGGCGATCAAGATGGAGCAGGGCTACGACCGGCTCAAGGCGGCCAGCTATGCCTGGACTAGTACGGCCTTCCCGATGCTTACCGGCACGCTGATCACGGCAGCAGGTTTTCTGCCGATTGCCACCGCGGCCTCCAGCACGGGCGAATACACCCGGTCGATCTTCCAGGTGGTAACCATCGCTCTGCTGACCTCGTGGGTGGTGGCCGTGGTGTTCGTGCCTTACCTGGGCGAGCGCCTGTTACCCGACCTGGCCAAGCTGCATGCCGCGCGCCATGGCAAGGACGGCCATGCGCCAGACCCATACGCCACCCCGTTCTACCAGCGCGTGCGACGGCTGGTGGAGTGGTGCGTACGGCGGCGCAAGACGGTAATCCTGCTGACCATCGCTGCCTTTGTCGGCAGCATCCTGCTGTTCCGCTTCGTACCCCAGCAGTTCTTCCCGGCTTCCGGGCGCCCGGAGCTGATGGTTGACCTGAAGCTGGCCGAAGGCGCCTCGCTGGCCAATACCGCCGAGCGGGTCAAGCAGCTGGAGGCGCTGCTCAAGCAGCAGGACGGTATCGACAACTACGTGGCCTATGTGGGCACCGGTTCGCCGCGCTTCTACCTGCCGTTGGACCAGCAACTGCCGGCAGCCAGCTTTGCCCAGTTCGTGGTGCTGGCCAAGTCGATGGAAGACCGCGAGCGCCTGCGCAGTTGGCTGATCAGCACTGTGGACCAGCAGTTCCCCGACCTGCGTGCCCGGGTCACGCGCCTGGAAAACGGCCCGCCCGTGGGCTACCCGGTGCAGTTCCGGGTCACTGGCGAGCATATCGAGAAGGCCCGTGCACTGGCCCGTGAAGTGGCTGACAAAGTGCGCGAGAACCCGCATGTGGTGAACGTGCATCTGGACTGGGAGGAACCCAGCAAGGCGGTGTTCCTCGAAATCGACCAGGACCGCGCCCGGGCGCTGGGTGTGAGCACCGCGCACCTGGCGAGCTTCCTGCAAAGCTCGCTGATCGGCACCACGGTCAGCCAGTACCGCGAGGACAACGAGCTGATCGAGATCCTGCTGCGCGGTACCCCCCAGGAACGCAGTGAGCTGGGCAACCTGGGTAGCCTGGCGTTGCCCACCGACAATGGCCAGAGCGTGGCGCTGTCGCAGGTGGCGACCCTGGAGTACGGCTTTGAAGAAGGCATTATCTGGCACCGCAACCGCTTGCCGACGGTGACCGTGCGTGCCGATATCTACGACCAGGAGCAGCCGGCGACGCTGGTGAAACAGATTCTGCCGACCCTGCAGGACATCCGCGCCAAGCTGCCCGATGGCTATCTGCTGGAGGTGGGCGGCACAGTGGAGGACTCCGAGCGTGGGCAGAAATCGGTGAATGCCGGCATGCCACTGTTCGTCGTGGTAGTGCTGAGCTTGCTGATGATCCAGCTGCGCAGTTTCTCGCGCACGGTGATGGTGTTCCTCACCGCGCCGCTGGGGCTGATTGGTGTGACCCTGTTCCTGCTGGTGTTCCGCCAGCCGTTCGGCTTTGTCGCCATGCTCGGCACCATTGCCCTGGCGGGGATGATCATGCGCAATTCGGTGATCCTGGTGGACCAGATCGAGCAAGACATCGCAGCGGGCATGGAGCGTTGGCAGGCGATCATCGAGGCTACCGTGCGGCGCTTCCGGCCGATCGTGCTGACCGCGCTGGCGGCGGTGCTGGCCATGATCCCGTTGTCGCGTAGCGTGTTCTACGGGCCGATGGCGGTGGCGATCATGGGCGGGTTGATCGTGGCCACGGTGCTTACACTGCTGTTCCTGCCGGCGTTGTATGCGGCGTGGTTCAGGGTGAAGAAGGGCTGAAGGCCGCTCCTACAACGGCCTGTGTCCAACCCCGCCGTGTAGGAGCGGGTTTACCCGCGAATACGGTGGCGGCAGCAACGGTGAGCGGCTGGTGAAAATTGGCCAGCAGGCCCGGCCCTTTCGCGGGTGAACCCGCTCCTACAGAGGACCGCGCAGGCTTTTCGATCATTGTAGGAGCGGGTTTACCCGCGAATACGGTAGCGGCAGCAACGGTGAGCGGCTGGTGAAAATTGGCCAGCAGGCCCGGCCCTTTCGCGGGTGAACCCGCTCCTACAGCGCGCCGAAGACTTTCTTGGCCAGGCTGGTAGCCGCAGCTGCCGGGTCCTGGCGAATGCTCTGCTCCTGTTTGCCGATCATCTCGAACAGGCCATCCAGCGCCTTCTCGGTCACGTAGTTCTCGATATTGGCGTCATCCTTGACCAGCCCCAGGCCTTTGGCCTGGGCAGCGAAGGCATTGTACTGCTGGGCCACGCCGACCTTGTCGGTGGCCTGCTTGACGATTGGCAGGAACTTGGCGCGGATCTGCTCGCGGCTGCTCTTGTTCAGGTACTGGGTGGCCGAGTCGTCACCGCCGCTGAGGATGCCCTTGGCATCGGTCACGCTCATGTTCTTCACGGCATCCACCAAAATCGCCTGGGCCTGCGGCACGGCAGCCTCGGCGGCCTTGTTCATGCTGGTTTCCAGGGCTTCGACCTGTTCACCCTTGCCGAACATTTTCATCGCCTTGGCAGCTTTGCCCAGGTTGCCTGGCAGCTCGATGCGCACGTCCGGGTTGTTGCTGAAGCCGCCTGGGGCACTCAGTTGCTTGACGGCCAGGTGCGCACCTTGGGTCAGGGCGTCCTTCAGGCCGCCGGTGGCGTCTTTCTGGCTGAGGTCGCCGAGCGACAGGGCCAGGGCACTGGCCGACAGCAGCAGGCCGGCGCACAGGGTGGTGAAGCGCAGGGAAGTGCGGATCATGAAGCTTTCCTTGTAAACGGATGAGTACGGGTATCAGCGAACCTGGTCTACCTTGATGCGTACAGATTGCGGGTCACTGCCATCGAGCGCGACAGCGTGGTGTTCGGTATTGATGAACAGCAACTTGCCATTCAGCTCGATGCGCGCGCTCACCGCATAGCGGTGGCCAGGCTTGACCTGCGCGGGGTCATAGGTGAGATGGAACGGCAGTGGTACGTTGCCTTTGACCGGGCCGGCCTGGCGCGCCAGGGTTACGGCAGGGGCGTCCATCAGCGACACATCCTGCAGTTCCACGCTCAGGGTGGCGGCAGGCGGCAGGGCAATGCGCTGCAGGTAGAAGACTTCACCGTCCAGGCTGGCCTGGCTGTGTGGGGTTTGGCTGGAACAGGCTGCAAGCAGGGATGCGCAACACAGCATAAAGAGCTTTTTCATGGAATCTCCGGTGTCCTTGGAGCTGGCTTGTGGCCAACCCCAGGGACTTTAGCGGATTTTCCCGACCGATGAACCGTTAGAGTGCCGAAGTTTCCAGCCCGTCGTCACGGTGCAGGGCCACCTGGCGGATCGACAGGCGCAGCTCGGCCGACAGCACACGCTTGGCCACGCCCTCGGCCAGCTCGCCGAGCTTGTCCTGATAACCCAGCTTGCCTTGAGCGTCGGCGTGCAGCACGCCTTGCTCGAGCAAGGTCTGGATGAAGTGGCGGAACAGCGTCTTGTCGAAGAACTCCGGCGCGTTCAAACCATGCAGGATCGACAGGCGCTGGGCCATCATCACGCACAAGTCTTCCAGCGCTTCGGCGCTCAGGCTGTTCTGCCCGCTGTTGATCAGCAGCGAGGTGGCCATGTAGAAGCGCTGCAGGGTCTGGGTGATGGTGCGGGCAAGCAGGGTCAGCAAAACGAACTGCCTCGAGCTGGGCGCCGGGCGCACGTACAGGTCGTTGTCCTGGCGCAGCAGGCCCTGTTCCACCAACGCGACCAGCCATTGGTCGATGACCTCGTCCAGCTGTTCTGGTGTCCAGCGCAGGAACAGTTCGGCCTGCAGGTAGGGGTAAAGCGCGTGCACATACTGGCCCAGCAGTTGGCGGCTCATGCGTGAACTGCTGAGGAAGAAGCTGGCCAGCAGCGCCGGCAGGGCGAAGATGTGCAGCACGTTGTTGCGGTAATAGGTCATCAGTACCGCATTGCCTTCATCCAGATAGAGGATGCGGCCCAGGGCGTCCTTCTGCTCGGCCACCAGGTTCATGCTGCGTACATGTTCGATCAATGCCTGGCCGTCGCCCTCGGGCAGGGTGGTGTGCGGCGAGTAGGGCACTTGGCGCAGGAGCGCCAGGTACAGGTCGAGTACGCGGGTCAGGGCGCGTTCGTCCAGGGCAAGGCGGCTGGTGGACAGCAGTGCCAGGGCCACCAGGTTGACCGGGTTGATGGCGGCTGCCTCGTTGAGGTGACGGGCCACGGTTTCTCCCAGGCGAGCGGTGGTAGCGTTGAGCCAGTCCGGACGGTACTGCGGACCGTGATCCTGGTCACGCCAGCCGGGCTGCTGCTGGTCGAGGAAACCAGCCAGGCGGATGGGTTCGCCGAAGTTGACGTAGACCTGGCCAAAGCGCTGCTTGAGTGCGCCGAACACCTTGAAGATGTCGAACACCGACTCCTTCTTCTTGCTGGCGCCGCGCAGTTCGCCCAGGTAGGTACGGCCTTCGAGCACGCGCTCGTAGCCGATGTACACCGGCACGAACACGATTGGTGTACGCGACGAACGCAGGAAGCTGCGCAGGGTAATGGCCAGCATCCCGGTGCGCGGCTGCAACATGCGCCCGGTGCGCGAGCGGCCGCCTTCGACGAAGTACTCGACCGGGAAACCCTTGGTGTACAGCGTGTGCAGGTACTCGTTGAACACTGCCGTGTAAAGCGGGTTGCCCTTGAACGTGCGGCGCATGAAGAAGGCGCCGCCACGGCGCAGCAGGTTACCCACCACCGGCATGTTGAGGTTGATGCCCGCCGCCACGTGCGGCGGGGTGAGGCCGTTGCGGAACAGCAGGTACGACAGCAGCAGGTAGTCGATGTGGCTGCGGTGGCACGGCACGTAGATCACTTCATGGCCAGGGGCGATACCCTGCACCTGTTCGATGTGGTTGACCTTGATGCCGTCGTAGATCTTGTTCCAGAACCAGCTGAGCACCACTTCGAGGAAGCGGATGGCGGTGTAAGTGTAGTCCGAGGCTATCTCGTTGCCGTAGCGCAGTGCCTGGGCCTCGGCTTTGGCCAGCGGCAGGTTCTCGCGCTGCGCTTCGTCGGCAATCGCCTGGCGCACTTGCGGAGCATGGACCAGGCCTTTGACCAGGGTGCGTCGGTGCGAGATGTCCGGGCCGATGACAGCAGTCTTGAGGTTGCGAAAGTGCACGCGCATCAGGCGCTGGGCCATGCGCACGGTGCGCTCGTGGCCTTTGTTGTGCTGCACCAGTTCGCGCAGGTGGATTGGCGCGGAGAATTGTACCCGGGTCTTGCGCCCGAGGATCAGTACGGTCAGCAGCCGGCGCAGGCGCCCGGTTACCGCCCAGCTGTCGGCGAACAGCAGCTTCCAGGGGCTGGACTCGCTGGCCGGGGTCTGGCCCCAGAACACGCTGACAGGAATGATCTGCGCATCTTCTTCGGCATGCTGGCTGACGGCAGCCACCAGGCGCTCGAGCGTGGGCGGGGCGCCACTTTTGTCCTGCCGGCCGAGCCAGTCCGGGTCGGGGGTCAGGTAGAAGAACGCGGCGGGTTCCTGCAGTGGGCCGACGGCTACCGGCAGCACCGGGCGCGGCAGCCCCGCCTTGGTGCACTCGTGGTCGAGCACGGCCAGGTCGGTGAGCGCGGGCGAGGGCAGCGCATAGAACACCGGCCGACTGCGGTCCAGGTTGAGGGTCATGGAAGACTGGTTGATGGTCTCGGAGCGCACCCACAGGTACAACAGGCGACGCAGGCCGCCGAAGATCAGGCGGCGCAGGGGGGAACGGGTCATGGGGTGTGTGCCCTGGGTGTGATTATCAGGTGAGTATCCTGCTATTTAGTCTGCCGTATCGGCGTAAGTTCAGCAAAATTCGGCCAACAGCGGGGCCGTCATCAATTTTTTTTGTTCTGTGTCATATACTCGGCCTGCCACTTGCAGGATATTTCGGCAAGCGGCGTTGGCATGGGGCAGGTGACCTCATGCCTGCAAGGCGATCTTCACAATAAAAATCCGGAGTAGTTCAGATGTCGTCTCGTGAGACTGGGAATGTAAAGTGGTTCAACGATGCCAAGGGTTACGGCTTCATTCAGCGCGAAGGTGGTGCAGATGTGTTCGTCCACTATCGGGCGATTCGCGGTGAGGGGCATCGTACCCTGGTCGAAGGGCAGCGGGTGGAGTACGCCTGCGTGCAGGGCCAGAAAGGCCTGCAAGCCGAAGACGTAGTGGGCCTCTGAGCCTCTGGTTTCAAGCCGTAGGAGCGGGCTTGCCCGCGAAGCAGCCACCACGGTGGCTGCCACGGGCATGGCCCGTGTTCGCGGGTAAACCCGCTCCTACAGAAACGAGCAAGGCTGCCGTTTCATGATGTACGCCAGGTGATTTCCTCCTCACCGTCGGCGCTGATGCGGACCCAGCGGTCGGCATCTTCTTCCCCGTCTTCCTCAACCCAGCCACCCGGCGCACAGCGCACTTCCACACCCAGCGCGGCAAATGCAGCCCTGGCGCAGGCAACGTCATCGGCCCACGGCGTCTGGTCGCTTTCCAGGTACAGGCTGTTCCATTTCCCTACAGCCTTGGGTAACCAAGTGACCGGAATGTTACCGGCATGGCATTTGAAGGTCTGGCCTTTCTGCTTCCATTCAGTGCACGGGCCGATTGCCTGGGCAAGCCACTCGGCAATCTGCTTGTGGTCGACGTCGGCGTCCTTCAGGTAGATCTCGATATCAGGTTGACGCATAAGGGCTCCGGTGTGCTCAGTCTTGGCGCACGAAATAGTCATAACGCATGGAAACCGTGACCTCGAACGGCTCGGGCTGGTCGATCACCCGGGCACGTTTTTCGGCGCTGGCGCGCCAGCCGTGTGGGGTCATGGCCAGCAGGTCGGCGCGGGCCTTGGGCGCGGCTAGGCTCAGGCGGAACTCGAGGGTTTCGCTGTGGGCATGGGCCATGCCTTCAGGGACCAGGGCCAGGTGCTTGTCGTCGGCGTAAGGGCGTACTTCATCGTAGAGCACTTCACGCAGTTCCATCAGATGGCCGCTGGTCGGGCCGACCCGCATCAGGCCGCCGCCGGGGCTGAGCAAACGCTTGGCCTCGGCCCAGTCCAGCGGGCTGAAAACGCTGGCGATGAACTGGCAGCTGGCGTCGGTCAGCGGTACGCGGGCCATGCTGGCGACCATCCAGGTGACCGCCGGTGCTCGGCGGCAGGCACGCTTGACCGCTTCGCGGGAGATGTCCAGCGCATAGCCGTCGGCGGCCGGCAAGGCCTGGGCGATCTGTGCGGTGTAGTAACCCTCGCCGCAGCCGATGTCCAGCCAGGCGCCAGGCTGGCGCTCGGCGGCCAGCTCGGCCAGGCGGCGGGCGACTGGCGCGTAATGGCCGGCGTCGAGAAAGTCGCGGCGTGCTTCGACCATGGCCTGGTTGTCACCGGGGTCGCGGCTGTTCTTGTGCTGCACCGGCAGCAGGTTCAGGTAACCCTGGCGGGCGCGGTCGAAGCGGTGGCCAGCCGGGCACACCACACCATTGTCGAGCCGGCTCAGCGGCGCCTGGCAAAGCGGGCAGGCAAGCATCAGGCGAGCAACCGGACCAGGGTCTGGTAGTAGATTTCGGTCAGCAGATCGAGGTCGCTGGCAAGGATCCGCTCGTCAACCTGGTGGATGGTGGCGTTGACCGGGCCGAGTTCGACTACCTGGGTGCCCATGGTTGCGATGAAACGGCCATCGGAGGTGCCGCCGCTGGTGGAGGGCTGGGTTTCGCGACCGGTGACGCCCTTGATGCTGGCCGCCACGGCGTCGAGCAGCTCGCCTGGTTCGGTCAGGAATGGCAGGCCCGACAGTGCCCAATCGACCGACCAGTCCAGTTCATGCTTGTCGAGAATCGCCGACACTCGGGCCTGCAGGCCTTCGACGGTGGACTCGGTAGAGAAGCGGAAGTTGAACAGCGCGGTCAGCTCGCCCGGGACCACGTTGGTGGCGCCGGTGCCGGAATTGACGTTGGAGATCTGGAAGCTGGTTGGCGGGAAAAACGCGTTGCCTTCGTCCCAGTGCTCGGCAGCCAGTTCCGCCAGGGCCGGGGCGGCCAGGTGGATCGGGTTGCGCGCCAGGTGCGGATAGGCCACATGGCCCTGCTTGCCGCGTATGGTCAGCTTGGCGCCCAGTGAACCACGGCGGCCGTTCTTGACCACGTCACCCAGCAAGGTGGTGCTGGACGGTTCGCCGACGATGCACCAGTCCAGGCGCTCGTTGCGCGCTTTCAGGCGCTCGACCACCGCCTTGGTGCCGTGGTGGGCCGGGCCTTCCTCGTCGCTGGTGATCAGAAACGCGACCTTGCCGCGATGGTCCGGGTAGTCCTGCACAAAGCGCTCGCTGGCGATGACCATGGACGCCAGGCTGCCCTTCATGTCGGCGGCGCCACGACCGCAGAGCATGCCGTCGGCGTCGATCAGCGCCTCGAACGGTTCATGCTGCCATTGCTGGACCGGGCCGGTGGGCACCACGTCGGTGTGGCCGGCAAAGCACAGCACCGGGCCTTCCTGGTTGCCGTGGGTGGCCCAGAAGTTGTCGACGTCTTCGATGCGCATCGGCTCCAGCTGGAAACCAACGGCGCCCAGACGGTTCATCATCTGCGCCTGGCAATCGGCATCGACGGGGGTGACCGAGGGACGACGGATCAGGTCGCAGGCCAGTTGAAGGGTAGGCGAGAGCTCGGCAGGGGCCGTCATGGGGAACTCCGGGGCAAGGCAAGGCTGGGAAATCTGAGGGGCGTTATCTTATATCAAACCGAAGGGCCAATGGGGCCGCTTTGCGGCCCTATCGCGACGCAAGGCCGCTCCCACATGGGTATGCGGTTCCTTGTGGGAGCGGCCTTGCGTCGCGATAGGGGCGCAAAGCGCCCCTGACAATCTCAAGCCTGCTGCGGTTCGGCAGCCTTTTCCTGCGGCTTGGGTAACGACGACAGGAACGCCATCACCAGCGCTGCCACATAAGGCAACGACTGCACCAGCAACATCGCCACCCAGAAGCGCATGTCCGAGCTCGGCAGCCCCTGCACCAGGTAGATGCCCAGCGCCGCGCCCCACAGCAGCACCATGATGAACAGCTCTTCACGCGCTTCGGAAATTGCCACCAGCAACCCATGGCTGTCAGCATTCTTCGGCGTGCGGAAGAACGGCATGCTGCTGGTGAAGAAGCCATACAGAACCGCCTTGGCGATGGTGTGCGACAGTGCCAGCCCGGCCAGTGCAGCTGCGAAGGCATCCTTGAGGTTCACCCCCACCGCTCGGCGGTACAGGAAGACGATCTTGCCGACCTTGAAGAAGAACAGCGCCAGCGGCGGGATGGCGAAGATCATCAGTGGCGGGTCGACCCGATGCGGCACGATGATCATCGCCGCCGACCACAACAGCGCGCCGATGGTGAAGAAGATGTTCATGCCATCGGCGATCCACGGTAGCCAGCCGGCCAGGAAGTGGTAGCGCTGGCCACGGGTCAGCTGGCTGCCTTTGCCGCGCAGCAGCGCACCGGCGTGGTGCTTGATGATCTGGATGGCGCCGTAGGCCCAGCGGAAGCGTTGCTTCTTGAAGTCGATGAAGGTGTCGGGCATCAGGCCCTTGCCGTAGCTGTTGTGGGCGTAGGCGGCGGACAGGCCTTTCTCGAACACGCGCAGCCCCAGCTCGGCATCCTCGCAGATGCACCATTCGGCCCAGCCCAGTTCTTCCAGCACACTGCGCCGGGTCATGGTCATGGTGCCGTGCTGGATGATCGCGTCACGGTCGTTGCGGGTGACCATGCCGATGTGGAAGAAGCCCTTGTATTCGCTGTAGCACAGCTTCTTGAAGGCACTCTCGTGCTGGTCGCGGTAATCCTGCGGTGACTGCACCACGGCAATTTTCGGATCGGCGAAGTGCGGCACCATGTGCTTGAGCCAGTTGCGGTCGACGCAGTAGTCCGAGTCGATTACCGCGATCACTTCGGCGTCCTTGGCCGTGTGCGGGATCAGGTAATTCAGTGCACCGCCCTTGAAGCCGGCCAGAGGCGCGACGTGGAAGAACTTGAAGCGCTCGCCAAGCTTCTCGCAGTGGGCCTTGAGCGGCTCCCACACGGCCGGGTTCTTGGTGTTGTTGTCGATCACCAGTACTTCGTAGTCGGGGTAGTCCAGGGCGGCCAGGGCGTCGAGGGTTTGTTTCACCATCTCAGGTGGCTCGTTGTAGCACGGCACGTGCACCGACACCTTGGGCCGGTAGGCACTGTCGGCCTGCACGGGCAGGAATTCGCGGCGGCGCTTGTGTATCCAGACCGCCTCGGCCAGCTCGTGGGCTTCGGTGAGCAACACGATGAACACGCCCAGCGCGCCGAGGGCCAGCAGCACGCCCACGGTCAGGCTGAACCAGGTGCTGTATTGCTGGCTGTAGTCATAGGCGATCCACACCAGTACCGACCCGCACAGGAAGGTGATGAACGTCAGGAAGGTACGGCCACGCTGGCGCAGGGCCGAGCCATCGATGAACAGCACCATCAGGGCGATCATTGCCAGCACCACCGACGCCACTGCCAGGGCCCGCCACTGCGGGATCGCCACCACGGGGCCGTCGAAGTTGAACTTCTGCTGGCGCTCGGCGTTGTAGACGCCCCAGTAGGCGCCTACCGAGCCTTCGTCGCTGGCCTTCCAGGGTTGGTCATAGGCTTCAATGACAAAGTAGTTGTAGCCACGGCGGTTGAGGGTATTGACCAGGGTGCGCAAGTAGATGGCCTGGTCGGCCTGTGTGGCATCGGCACCACCGCGCATGCGGCCGTTGCTCGGCCAGCCGACTTCCGACAGCAGCAGGGGTTTGCGCGGGAACTGGTGCTTCAGTTCACGGGCGCGGTCGAGGACGAACTCGACCGAGTCCTTCATTGGCACGAACTCCCAGTAGGGCAGGATGTGCGCGGCAATCAGGTCGACGTGCCTGGCCAGCTCAGGGTGTTCCTTCCAGATGTGCCACTGTTCACTGGTGGTCACAGGCACCTTCACGGCTGCGCGTACCCGGTCCAGGTATTTGATCAGGTTTTCCGGTGTGACTTCTTCACGGAACAGCGCCTCGTTGCCGACCACCACCCGCACCACGCTGCGCGAGGTATTGGCCAGCTGGATGGCCGTGGCGATCTCGCGCTCGTTGCGCTCCAGGTCCGGGCTGATCCATATCCCCAGCGTCACCCGCAGGCCGAACTCTTCGGCCAGGCGCGGGATGTCGGCCTGAGTGCCCTCCACGGTGTAGATACGGATGCTGTCGGTCAGTTTGCTCAGTTGCTCCAGGTCCTGGCGCAGTTCTTCGTCAGTGGGGTACTGACCCTTCTGCGGGCTTTCGCCCAGGCGGAACGGCGAATACGAAAAGCCAGAAATCTGTTCTGGCCAGGCGGGGGCGAAGACCGGGCGGTTGATCAGTGCCCAGAACCCGGTGAACAGTGCGGCGATGGCCAGCACCACTACCAGGTTCAGGCCGAATTTACGTGAAGACATCGTCGTCCATTCGTGGCGAAGTGGTAGGACATTAAAGCAGTGTTGGTAGTCTCTTTCCTAACGATGCAGGCCTTGGGGCTGCTGGCATATAATGCGTGCCGGTTTTTTGGGGTATGAACATGAGCACAGAAGATCCACGCTTTGCCGGCGTTGCCCGGTTGTATGGCGACCAAGGGCTGCAGCGGCTGGGCCAGGCCCATGTGGGCGTGGTCGGTATCGGCGGGGTGGGCTCGTGGGTGGCCGAAGCGCTGGCCCGCAGCGGCGTGGGCGAAATCACCCTGTTCGACCTGGACGATGTCTGTGTCAGCAACACCAACCGCCAGGCCCATGCGCTGGAAGGGCAGGTGGGGCGGCCCAAGGTCGAGGTCATGGCCGAGCGCCTGCGGGCGATCAACCCCGGGTGCACGGTGCATGCGGTGGCCGACTTCGTCACCCGCGAGACCATGGCCGAATACATCACCGAGCACCTCGACTGCGTGATCGACTGCATCGACAGCGTCATGGCCAAGGCGGCGCTGATCGCCTGGTGTCGGCGGCGCAAGATTGCCATTGTCACTACCGGTGGCGCGGGTGGCCAGATCGACCCGACGCAGATCCAGATCGCCGATCTGAACAAGACCTTCAACGACCCGTTGGCGTCACGGGTGCGTTCCACCCTGCGCCGCGACTACAACTTTTCGCGTAACGTCAGCCGCAACTATGGCGTGCCGTGCGTGTTCTCCAGCGAACAGCTGCGTTACCCCAAGGGTGATGGCAGCGTTTGCTTGCAGAAAAGCTTCGTGGGTGAGGGCGTGCGCCTGGACTGCTCGGGTGGCTTTGGTGCAGTGATGATGGTGACCGCGACCTTTGGCATGGTAGCGGCGAGCAAGGCGATCGAGAAGCTGGTGGCTGGAGCGCGCCGGCCGTCGGAACGGGTCAAGCCTGAATAGACCGCGTGGGCGTCTTCGCGGGCCCGCCCGCTCCCACACTGCATCTCTCTCAAGCATGACACCGTACCTGTGGGAGCGGGCAGGCCCGCGAAGAAACCGGCGCCGATTCAGCGGTTGGACGCCAACTCCGCCATCCGCTGCAACACCGCATGCAGCCCATTGCTGCGCGACGGCGACAATTGGCGTTCCAGCCCGAGCTGGGTAAACCACTCGCGCAGATCAATCCCGGCCAGCTCCTCACTGGCCAGTCCCTGCACCCGCACCAGCAACAGCGCCAGCAGCCCACGCAACAAGCGGGCATCGCTGCTGGCCTTGAACCGCCATACTCCCTCGATCTGCTCGGCCACCAGCCACACCAGGCTCTCGCAGCCATGCACCCGGTTGGCCTCGGTCCTTTCGGCATCAGCCAGCGGCTCCAGGCGGTCACCCCACTGCATCAGCAACCGAGCACGCTGTTCCCAGCCTTTGCCCTGTTGAAAAGCTACCAGCGCTTGATGCGCCTGTTCCGGCAGGCTCATCGCAACAGCTCCAGGCCTTGATCCAGCGCGTCGAAGAAATGTTGCAAGTCATCGCTGTCGTTGTACAAACCCAGCGACACCCGTATCGCGCCCTCCAGCCCCATCCCCTTCAGCAGTGGCATGGCACAGTGGTGACCGGCACGCACGGCAATGCCCTGTTCAGTCAGCAGATGAGCGATATCGGCGTTGTGCACGCCCTCGATGACGAAACTGGCCAGGGCCGTCTGCGGTGCACCCAACACCCGCACACCTTCGCGGTCGCCCAGGCCACGCAGCAGGTGCTGGTGCAGGTTGGCTTCATGCGCTGCGACCGCATGGGCATCGAGGCTGGCCAGGTAGTCCAGTGTCGCGCCCAGGCCTATCACTCCGGCAATGGGCGGCGTACCCGCCTCGAATCCCAGGGGCGCGGGGCGGAAGCTGGCGCTGTGGTATTCGGCCAACTGCACCATCTCGCCACCGAACTGCCAGTGGCGCAACAGCTCCAGGGCCTGGGCGCGACCATAGAGCACGCCGACGCCGTCTGGACCGTACAGCTTGTGGCTGGAAAACACATAGAAGTCGCAGCCCAGTTGCTGCATGTCATGGCGACCATGCACCACGCCTTGGGCACCATCGACCACAGTCAGCGCGCCCTGGGCGCGGGCATGGGCCAGTAGCGCTGGTAGCGGCTGCCAGGTACCCAGCACGTTGGACAGCTGGCTGACGGCGAGCACCCGGGTGCGCGGGCCGATCAGTTGCAGTGCCTGTTCCTGGTCGATACGGCCATGGGCATCCAGCGGCAGCACCACCAGGCGCAGGTTGCGCCGGTGCGCCAGCTGTTGCCAGGGCAGTAGGTTGGCATGGTGCTCCAGGGCACTGACGGCAATTTCGTCACCGGCTTCGAGGCGGTGCTCCAGGCCATAGGCCAGCAGGTTCAGCGCCGAGGTAGCACCGTGGGTGAACACGATCTGCCGCGAGTCTGCGGCATTGAGCCAGGCGGCGACCTTGTCGCGGCTGGTTTCGAAGGCCTGGGTCGCCAGCGCGCCGGGCAAATGCTGGGCGCGGTGCACGTTGGCCGCGCCATGGCCGTAGTAATGGCTCAGGGCGTCGAGCAGGGCTTGCGGCTTCTGGGTGGTGGCTGCGCTGTCCAGGTATGTCTGGTGCTGCCGTTGCAGGGCGGCGATGGCGGGAAAGTCGGCACGCCAGGGAGAGGGCTGAAACATGTTTGCGAGGCCTGGAATGAAAATCGGGTCTGGTGCATTGGCGCCAGACCCGATCTTAACACCTCAAACCCGGCAAGGTTCTCAGTTGTGAGCGTGCAGCGCTTCGTTCAGCTCGATGGCCGACTTGTGGGTCTTGCACTCTACCGCGCCATTGAGCGAGTTGCGACGGAACAGCAGGTCGGTCTGACCAGCCAGGTCGCGGGCCTTGACCACTTTGACCAGCTCGTTGTTCTCGTCCAGCAGGTTCACCTTGGTGCCCGCGGTGATGTACAGGCCGGCTTCGACGGTGTTGCGGTCGCCCAGCGGAATACCGATACCTGCGTTGGCGCCGATCAGGCAACCCTCGCCAACCTTGATGACGATGTTGCCGCCACCGGACAGGGTGCCCATGGTCGAGCAGCCGCCGCCCAGGTCCGAACCTTTGCCAACGAATACGCCAGCGGAAACGCGGCCTTCGATCATGCCCGGGCCTTCGGTGCCAGCATTAAAGTTGACGAAGCCTTCGTGCATGATGGTGGTGCCTTCGCCGATGTAGGCACCCAGGCGCACACGGGCGGTGTCGGCGATACGCACGCCGGCCGGTACCACGTAGTCGGTCATTTTCGGGAACTTGTCCACCGAGAACACTTCCAGCAGCTCGCCCTTCAGGCGTGCTTCCAGTTGCAGTTCGGCCAGCTCGCCCAGGTCGACTGCGCCCTGGTTGGTCCAGGCCACGTTCGGCAGCAGCGGGAAGATGCCGGCCAGGCTTACGCCATGCGGTTTGACCAGTCGGTGCGACAGCAGGTGCAGCTTGAGGTAGGCCTCTGGGGTCGAGCTCAGGGCAGCGTCTTCGGCCAGCAGGGTGGCGACCAGCGGCTTGTGGCTTTCGGCCAGGCGGGTCAGCAGGGCGGCCTGGGCGGCGTCCACGCCTTTTACGGCTTCGGCCAGTTGCGCGGCCTGGGCGTTGCTGAAGGCGATGGCCTGGTTGCCACCTTCGTAACCGAGAACAGGGGCGACTGCAGCAACCAGTTCGGCGCTCGGGTTGAGCAGCGGTTGTGCGTAGAACACTTCCAGCCAGGCGCCCTGGCGGTTCTGGGAGCCGACACCGAAGGCCAGGCTGAACAGGGTATTGGACATGTGATTACCTCGTGCGAAATAGGGTAGGGGCTCAGGCCAGGGCAGCGGCGTACAGGTCGGGCTTGAAGCCAACCAGGGTACGCGCGCCAAGGTCGAGCACCGGGCGTTTGATCATCGACGGCTGGGCCAGCATCAGCTCGACGGCCTTGGCCTGGTCGAGGTCTGCCTTGCTGGCGTCGTCCAGCTTGCGGAAGGTGGTGCCGGCACGGTTGAGGATGACTTCCCAGCCGTGTTCGTCGCACCAGCGGTTCAGGCTGTCGCGGTCGATGCCTTGGGTTTTGTAATCATGGAATTCGTAGGCGATGGCGTTGTCTTCGAGCCAGGTACGCGCCTTTTTCATGGTGTCACAGGCTTTGATGCCGTAGAGCGTGTAGGTCATTGTGTACATTGGGGTTACAAGTCGCCCCAATCTCTCCGTTTTTCGATGTCAGTCGCGGGATTATGCGGGAACGATCCTCGCGGCGCCACGCCCGTGGCGCCCCTGTTTATTGATCAGGATGTGTTCAAGCGACCAGGCGCTGGACCGACCCGATGATCTCATCGCCGTGTTGCTGTTCGGCTGTGCGCAGGTCGAAGGCCGTCTGCAGGTTGAGCCAGAACTCAGGGGTGGTGTCCAGGCAGATGGACAGACGCAGTGCCATGTCGGCGGATACACCGCCCCGTTCGCGCAGGATGTTGTTGACGGTTGGCGTTGCTACACCCAACGCCCTGGCCAGAGCCGCGGCGCTGAAGCCCATTTCCTTCTGGAAGTCCTCCCGCAGGATTTCACCCGGATGGATTGGACGCATACCGTTCTTGAGCATGATGCACCTCAGTGGTAATCGACAATTTCAACGTTAACTGGCCCGTGTTCTGTCCAGGTGAAGCACAACTGCCATTGGTCATTTACACGGATACTGTGTTGGCCGGCGCGGTTGCCGCTCAGTGACTCGAGGCGATTGCCAGGTGGCGACCTAAGGTCTCGCAACTCTGTTGCGGCATCGAGCATGGCCAGTTTGCGCTCCGCGACTGACTTGATATCTGACCAACGCCGTGTCTTTCCCGTTGTGAAGAGCGCTTCCGTGTCGGCACAGCTAAAGCTTCGAATCATGCGCCTGAATGCTTAACGTTATTCGTTAATGTCGATTATACGACGGGATCGCTGTAGTTCAAGTCTTCAATAACGGGGCACGCGACTCGCAAGCTCCGGTCACATCTGCTGGGTATCATCATGTTACATATTCACCCGTCACCTGCGACTATCGTGCAGCGGCCCCGAACCGTCGGTCGCCGCTAACATATTGTTCCAATGGCGATGTCTCGCCTTGATATAGTTTCTGGTTCACAAAGGAAGCTTTCCCGGATGCAGTCCGCCTACACCGTTCTCATCCTGCTGACGCTGGTCAGCCTGTCGAAGCTGGTCGGCCGTGTGATCCCGCTGCCATTGCCGCTGGTACAGATTGCCGCCGGTGCCTTGCTGGCGTGGCCGACGCTGGGCCTGCATGTAGCCCTTGACCCCGAATTGTTCCTGTTCCTGTTCCTGCCTCCGCTGCTGTTCGCCGACGGCTGGCGCATCCCCAAGCGTGAGTTATGGCGCATTCGTGGCCCGGTAGTGGCGCTGGCCGTGGGGCTGGTGTTGTTCACCGTGGTCGGCGCCGGTTACTTCATCCACTGGTTGCTGCCGAGCATCCCGTTGCCGGTGGCTTTCGCCCTGGCCGCAGTGCTTTCGCCGACCGACGCCGTGGCCGTTTCGGCCATTGCCCAGGACCGCCTGCCCACTCCCCTGATGCACATGCTGCAGGGCGAGGCGCTGATGAACGACGCGTCGGGCCTGGTAACCTTCAAGTTCGCCTTGGCGGCGGCGATCACCGGGGTGTTTTCGTTGGCTGACGCCGGCTTCAGCTTCGTGTTGGTCGCACTGGGCGGCCTTGCGGTGGGCGTGATACTGAGCTGGTTGATCGGTCGCCTGCGCATGTGGATGATCACCCGGGGCTGGGACGATCCAGCTACCCATGTGGTCTTCATGCTGCTGCTGCCGTTCGCCGCCTACGTGCTGGCCGAGCGCCTGGGCGTTTCGGGTATTCTCTCGGCGGTGGCGGCCGGCATGATGCAGAGCTGGCTCGACCTGCTGCCGCGTCAGACCAGTACCCGCCTGCTCAACCGCAGTGTGTGGTCGTTGCTGGAGTTTGCCTTCAATGGCCTGATCTTCCTGCTGTTGGGCTTGCAGTTGCCAGACATCATCAAGGCTGTGGTCAGCCACGAAGCGACCCTCTGGCCGACATTGGCCTACCGCTGCCTGGACGTGGTGGCGATCTTTGCCGCACTGATTCTGTTGCGGTTCATCTGGGTCCAGAGTATCTGGCGCTCGATCGGTGTGGTCCGTCGCTGGCGCGGCAAGCCGGCACTGGTGCTGATGCCTACGGCGCGTTCCTGCTGGTTGCTGACCTTGGGTGGTGTGCGCGGCGCTGTCACCCTGGCGGGTGTCATGTCGATCCCGTTGCTGATAGGGGCTGGGTCAGCTTTCCCGGAGCGTGACCTGCTTATCTTCATTGCTGCGGGGGTAATACTGCTGTCGTTGATCAGTGCCTGCCTTGCCCTGCCGCTGTTACTGCGAGGGGTGACCAAGAGCCCTGACGAGCGCTTGCATCAAGAGGTGCAGGAAGCCTGGCGGCGCACAGCCGAGGCGGCGATTCATGCCTTGGAGGCAGAAGAGGTGATCGACAGCAACGCACCGCAGGATGCTGCGCAGGCAACCTTGGCGACCGAGTTGAAGGCGCGCTTGATGGCTGAATACCGGGATGAGCTGGAAAGCTACGACGACAGTGCCGAAGCCAAGGCCCTGGCCGCACAGATGGACTTGCTGGAGCGGCGTTTACGCTTGCGTGCCCTGAGGGCCCAGCGGCTGGAGCTGTACAACCTGCATCGTCAGCACCTGGTGGGCGATGAGGTGGTGCGGCAAGTACTGGGTGAGCTGGATATGAGTGAGGCGAACCTGGGTTCAGTCAAGTAGACCCTATCAAGGCCCTTCGCGGGCACGCCCGCTCCCAC